>NZ_JBSFMS010000190.1:0-9314 GCF_053599675.1 Streptomyces sp. NPDC000880
GTCGACAACTTCCTCGCGGAGGGCGCGCGTTACGGCCTCGGCAAGCGCGATCTCGTCTCCAACATCAACTGGTACATGAACGTGCCCGTCGAGAACTCTACGACGAGGGATACGGCCCCGGCGGGGAGTACGGCCGGGAGCGGGCGTACGACGACGACGGCATGGACCCCGACGAGTACTCCGGGCCCTACGGACGGCACGGTGGCGCCCTGCGCCCCTACCGCGGCAGCGCCCGCTGGCACCGGCCGGTGGCCTGGATCCTCGCCCTGCTGATGGGTATCGGGATGGTTGCCCTCGCCTTCACGGCCGTCTACCGCGGGGCCGCGGGCAACCGCCAGGACCGGGTTCCGCCGCCCGCCACCACCGGCGTCGACGCCACACCCACATCCGGCTCTGCCACGGCCCGGGTGGGCGGGCCCTCCGCCTCCGCGGAGTACTCCGCGCCGCCGGTTTCGGCAGACCCCCGCACTCCCTGAGCAGGCTCTGTGCGCCCCCTTGTGCGCCCCCTGTGTCCGCCTGGTCTGCACCCCATACGAACGACTTCCACGGGCCCTTGGGTGACCGCTCCACGAGCCCCTGGACGGCCACGTAAGAACTCGTCGGAGTTTGTCGCGTACCAGTGCGTTTACCGCGGCCCCGCCGGACCTACCCTGAAAGTATGGCTGGGCGCGGAGACCCGCCTGAGGGGACACCCGAGGGACTCCCCGGCGGTGGTGAGGACGAGTACCGATCCGTCGTCTTCGACGAATCGTTCGTGCGGGCTGCCCGGCTTCAGGAGTTCTCGGCGCAGGAGCGGATGGGCGAGCACGCGCGAGCCGTGCGCAGCCTCCCCGCCTTTAGCCGCAGGAGGGGTTCCAGGCAGATCCTGGTGCTCATCCTGCTGGTCGCGATGGCCTTCGGAACGGCCATATACCTGGGCGTCCGGCATCCGTACCAGGCACCGGCCGCCAAGCATGCCGACCCGCTGCGGATCACGGTGATCCCGCTGGCCCCGCAGGGCCCGGTCCCGGGCGGCCCACCCGCCGACCTGTATGCGCACAGCCCCGCCGCAAACTTCCGTGTCGGAGCCTCGGGAATCAATCTGCCCGGCGCCCAGCGCACCATGAGCTTCTCCGAGAGCCAGGTGATGACGGCCCTGACCACCGCGAAGGACTACCTCGTGGAGTCCTCCCTCAACCCCGATGTCCTCACGGGTGGTGCGGTGAGGCCGGTGCGGGTGCTGCTCGACCCCGACCAACTGGAGCAGTTCGACCGGAGCATGGCCACCCCGGCCGCCGACGGCCGCCATGCCGCCACCGGCTGGCTGGTGCGCTACGACCCCGCGAAGGTGGCGCTGGCCGAACCCGAGGTCCGGGTGCAGGGCACGCTGCGCGTCGCAGAGGCGGGGCCCGACGCCCTGGAGGTGACGTCGGACCACACCTTCGCCTACACGCTGCGGCCGGTGGGCGTGAGCGGGCCGCGGGCGAGCGAGGCCTCGCTGTTCACCGTCCGCCGTGAGCTGCACTTCCGCTTCGACCGGGACGATCTGAACCAGCACCGCGCGGAGTTGTTGGTCAGCTATGTCCAGGCCGGCCCGCAGGCCTGCTCCGCGAACGTGTCCGGCAGCCTGCGCCCGCTGCTCGCCGGCGAGCGGGCGACCGCGGGCGGCCCGGCGGGCACCGACCCGTATGCGACGGGCCAGGCCACCGCGGCGCTCTGCGGGTCGCTGGCGCCTGGAGCCCAGCCCTCGCCTTGACCGAGGTCGCCGCCGCTCAGGCCTCGCCCTGGCTGCCGCCGCTCCCGCTGCCGTTCTCGCTCGCCGGACCGCTGCCGTTGCCCTTGCCCTTGCTCCCGCCGGAGCTTTCGCTGCTGCCGCTTGGGCTGCCGCCCGAGCCGGTGAACTTGTCCCGGAGCTTGCCGCCCAGGTCGCCCGCGCCGCCGGCTATGTCGCCGACCAGCTTCATCAACGGATCCTTGCTGGTGCGCACCGTCTCGGCGTAGTGCGAGGCGGATTCGCGGAAGGAGTCGGACACCGAGGTGTCCTTGTCCTCCGTGCGCCGCGAGTAGTGACCGTCCATGATCCGCTGGTAGTCGCGGCTCTCGGCCCACTTCTTCAACTCGGCGGCGCGCACCGTGGTGAACGGGTGCGAGCGGGGCAGCACATTGAGGATCTTCAGCACGGAATCGCGCAGATCGCCGCCCGCCTCATACTCCTCGGCCTGCTGCAGGAACGCGTCGACGTTCATCTCGTGGAGGTGATTGCCACCGGCGATCTTCATCAGTCCGCGCATCGAGGCCTGCAGGTCCTGGCCGACCAGCAGCCCGGCGCGGTCCGCCGAGAGCTCCGACTTGCGGAACCACTCGCGCAGCGCCGTGACGATCGCCATGATCGCGACATTGCCGAGCGGGATCCACGCGATCTTCAGCGCGAGATTGGTGAGGAAGAGCAGGATCGTGCGGTAGACGGAGTGTCCGGAGAGCGCATGGCCCACCTCATGCCCGACGACCGCCCGCATCTCCTCCTCGTCGAGCAGCTCCACCAGCCCGGTGGTGACCACGATGATCGGCTCGTCCAGGCCGATGCACATGGCGTTGGGCCGCGGGTCCTGCGTGACGTACATCGCCGGGACCTTCTCCAGGTCCAGGACGTAGCAGGCGTCCCGCAGCATGCTGTTCAGATGCGCGAACTGGGCGTCGCTCACCCGCACCGAATCGGAGAGGAAGAGCAGCCGCAGGCTGCGCTCCGGCAGCAGTCCGCTCAGCGCCTTGAAAACGGTGTCGAAGCCGCTGAGCTTGCGCAGGGCGACCAGCGCCGAGCGGTCGGCGGGGTGTTCGTACGCCCGTGAAGAGATGCCCGGGAAGCGCTTGCGCTGCCTGCTCGGCACGCTCTCGTGACTGCTTTCGGTCATTCAAGCCCCCTGTTGCCCTGTTGGTCGTGTACCCGCTCGTCCCCCTGACGGACCCCAGCGTAGGTGCTGGAGTTACGGTGTGGCGGGGGGCTGTGGATAACTGAGGAGTACACCCGACATGCCGGACACCGCCGCACTGCTCGCCGCCGCATCCGAGCAGCAGGGACCGGGCAATACGCTGCGCATCCTGCTGGTCGCGTCGATCGCCGGAGCGGCCCTGCTCGCCTGGTTCCTGCTGCGCGGCTACCGCGGAAACGGCGCCGACGACCAGGACAACGACTGAGTCGGCGTGGGCGTGCCCGGACCGCCCGCATACGATGTGCGCGAAGTCTCTCCGCCCGTCCGATTCCCGAGTTCAGACTCCCGATCGATAGGTCCTGCTGAAGATGAGCCTCGCCAGCACCGCCGCCAACCTGGTCACTCTCGCCGAAGGCGCCGAGCACGGTGGCAACCACGAAAGCCTCAACCCCTACCTCACCGGCGGCGGCGCGCTGTTCGTGCTGCTTCTGATGCTGTGGATCACTACCCGCTTCAACCGCGACCGCTGAGTCGGGGCCGAGCCGCCGTACCAGTAGGCTCTGCACGCATGGGAGAGCAGGAAGTGGCTACCGGTTCGGGTTCCGGTTCCGGCAAGCGCCGAATCGGCGTGATGGGCGGGACGTTCGATCCGATCCACCATGGACACCTGGTGGCCGCCAGCGAGGTAGCCGCCCTGTTCCACCTCGACGAGGTGGTGTTCGTACCGACCGGGCAGCCGTGGCAGAAGAGCCATAAAGCGGTGTCTCCGGCCGAGGACCGCTATCTGATGACGGTCATCGCCACGGCGTCCAACCCGCAGTTCTCGGTGAGCCGCATCGACATCGACCGTGGCGGGCCGACCTACACGATCGATACCCTGCGGGACTTGCGCTCCCTCAACAAGAACGCGGATCTTTTCTTCATCACCGGAGCCGACGCGCTCTCCCAGATCATCGGCTGGCGGAACGCCGAAGAGCTGTTCTCGCTCGCCCACTTCATCGGTGTGACCCGGCCGGGTCACGACCTGACGGACGACGGGTTGCCGGAGGGCGGGGTTTCCCTGGTGGAGGTTCCGGCGCTGGCGATCTCGTCGACCGACTGCCGGGCGAGGGTCGCGGAGGGTGATCCGGTCTGGTACCTGGTGCCGGACGGTGTGGTGCGCTACATCGACAAGCGCCAGTTGTACCGCGGCGAGTGAGCCACGGAGAGGGGCACTGGTGAACGACCAGCAGAATCCGTACGACCCGTATTACCAGCAGCCGCAGATCATTGGCTACGACGAGTACGGGCAGCCGGTCTATCAGCAGCCCCAGCAGTACGACCCCTACGCACAGCAGCAACAGCAGCACTCTCAGCAACCGCAGCAGCCACGGCAACCCCAGCAGCCGCAGGGTCAGGACCAGGGCTACGGATACGACCCCTACGCCCAGCCCCAGCAGTACGACTCGTATGGCCGGCAGCAGGCCCAGCAGCCGCAAGGCCAGGGTTATGGCTACGAGGGCTACGACACGGGCCGGCAGCCCGCCGCCGTCGACACCACCCAGCAGTGGAACATCCCGCAGCAGCATCCGGCCCCGGCCGCGCGGGCACCCGAGGCCGCGCGGGCACCCGAGCAGGAGCAGGCCGCGGTGCCCGGGCAGCGCCGGCCCGCGCCCGACCGTGACTACCGCGCCGAGCAGTTCTCCTTCATCGAGGAGCCCGACGAGGACTCCGAAGACGTTATCGACTGGCTGAAGTTCACCGAGAGCCGCTCCGAGCGGCGCGAGGAGGCCAAGCGCCGCGGCCGTAACCGCATAGTCGCGCTTGTCGTCGTCCTCGCGCTGGCCGTCGCAGGCGGCGTCGGCTACCTCTGGTACGCGGGAAAGCTGCCCGGCCTGGCGGACACGCAACAGAAGAACAGCACGGCGACCGGACCGCAGCAGCGGGACGTGATCGTGGTGCATCTGCACAACACGAAGAAGAAGGGCACCTCCACGGCCCTCCTCGTGGACAACGCAACCACCAAGCAGGGCACCACCGTCCTGCTCCCCAACTCCCTCTCCGTCGCCAACGACGACGGCACCGCCACCACTCTCGGCAAGTCGGTCGAGGACGACGGCTCGACGGGCACCCGGGAGGCGATCGGTACCCTCCTCGGCGCCAAGATCACCGGCACCTGGCGGCTCGACACCCCCTATCTGGAGAATCTCGTCGAGCTGGTCGGCACCATCGACCTGACCACCGACACCGACGTGCCCGGCGCCAAGAAGGGGGAGGCACCGCTGGTGAAGAAGGGTGAGAACCAGACGCTGAACGGCCGCGCCGCCGTCGCGTACGCCACCTACCTCGGGCCAGGCGAGGCCGAGGCGAAGCAGCTGCAGCGCTTCGGGCAGGTCATGCAGGGCGTCCTGAAGAAGTTCCCGGACGACCCGAAGGCGGCGACCGTCACCGTGGAGACGCTGGCGCAGATCCTCGACCCGTCGCTGCGCGAGAGCGATCTGGGCGCCTCGCTCGCCAAGCTCGCCGAACACGCAAAGGGCGGCGACTACAAGACGGCGCTGCTGCCGGTCCAGCAGGACGGCACACTCACCGCACAGGCCGCCGACAGCGTCGTCAAGGACGTCCTGGGCGGCACGGTCACCGCGCCGGACAAGGACGCGGCCGTCCGTGTGGGGATCAAGAACGCCACCGGGACGACCAGTGCCACGGAGAAGGCCCGGATCGCCCTGGTCAACGGCGGCTACTCGGTGCTCGACGGCGGCAAGGCGGACACCGAGTCGACCTCGCGGGTCACTTACGCGGACGAGGCACAGAAGGCGAAGGCGGCGGAGGTCGCCAAGACCCTGGGCCTGCCGGCGAGCGCGGTCAAGAAGGGCGATCCTGCTCCCAACGCCGATGTCTCCGTCGTCCTCGGTACGGACTACAAGGCTGAATGATCAAGCCGAATAATCACGGCAAGGGCTGTCGGTGGTCCGTGAGACCCTTGAGGGGTACCTGACCGACGACGAAAGCCTGCTTGTGACCGCCACGGATCGCTCCATCGAGCTTGTCAATGCTGCCGCTCAGGCGGCCGCCGACCGGCTCGCGCACGACATCATCGCCTACGACGTCAGCGACGTGCTGTCGATCACCGACGCCTTCCTGCTCGCCTCCGCGCCCAACGACCGCCAGGTCAAGTCGATCGTCGACGAGATCGAGGAGCGGCTGAACAAGGAGCTCGGCGCCAAGCCGGTGCGCCGCGAGGGCGACCGCGACGCGCGCTGGATCCTGCTCGACTACATCGACATCGTCGTGCACGTCCAGCACAGCGAGGAGCGTGTCTTCTACGCCCTGGAGCGGCTATGGAAGGACTGCCCCGAGCTGCCTCTCCCCGAGGACGCTCTGAAGACCCGCGGCAAGGCCGAGGAGCACGCACGGCTCGCCGGCGACCCGGACGGTGAGCTGAGCTGAACGGCGACAACAACAAGCGCAGCGGCAGCGGCAGAGGGCGCCGCGTCGTCCTGTGGCGGCACGGCCAGACGTCGTGGAACCTGGAGCGCCGCTTCCAGGGGTCCACGGACATCGAGCTGACCGAGACCGGAGCCTCCCAGGCGCGCCGGGCAGCCCGGCTGCTCGCCTCCCTCAGGCCCGACGCGATCGTCGCCTCCGACCTCAAGCGAGCGGCGGCCACGGCCGGCGAGCTGGCCGAGATCACCGGGCTCGACATCTCCTACGACGCCGCCCTGCGCGAGACGTACGCGGGCGCCTGGCAGGGCCTGATCCACGATGAGATCGTCGCTCGGTACGGCGAGCAGTACGCCGCCTGGAAGCGCGGCGAGCCCGTGCGTCGCGGCGGCGGTGAGCTGGAGACCGAGGTCGCAGACCGGGCCGCTCCCGTCGTGCTGCACCACGCCGAGAAGCTGCCCGACGACGGCACGCTGGTCGTGGTCAGCCATGGCGGCACGATCCGTACCACCATCGGCCGGCTGCTCGGCCTGGAGGCCCACCACTGGGAGAGCCTCGGCGGGCTCTCCAACTGCTGCTGGTCGGTGCTCGGCGAGGGCGCGCGCGGCTGGCGTCTGCTTGAGCACAACGCCGGCACGCTTCCGGAACCGGTCCTTGGCGACGACGACTGACCCCGACTGTGCCCGGCTCTCGGCCCCGCACCCCCGGATTTCACTTTCCGGCAGGTCGCAGGCTAAAGTTCTTCTTGTTCGCAGCGCCGAGCGCGAAGAACACGCGGGGCTATAGCTCAGTTGGTAGAGCGCCTGCATGGCATGCAGGAGGTCAGGAGTTCAATTCTCCTTAGCTCCACAGGTTCCACAATCCGGGTCCCGTCCTCGATCAGAGGGCGGGATTTCGCGTTTCGGTCGCGCGCGCAGTTCGCGCAGCATGGGCTGACTGGCGGTGGCCCGTGAGCCTGCAAAAGGCTGGTGACCGTCTCTCAGCTCGGACAGCTCATCGGCGTCGCCGCGTTCGGCACACTCTTCCTGAATCGTCAGACAGTACCTGGGGCACTGGAGTCCGCCGACGCGCTGTGGGTGTGCGCCCTCGCGCCGACAGCCGCGTCGATCTTGGGTGCGATGGCCGGTCTCGTCGACGAATGAATGGCGATGGCCACACGTAAACGCCGCTGACCCTCTTGCGTGGCCATGGCAGAATCGGACGGCCGGAGGGGACACCGGCCAGGATGGGAGGGAGAGCACGATGTCCGCCAGCAGCAGCGAGGAGGCCGATGACCTGCTTGCCACTGCGGAGGTACGCGCTCGTCTCAGTTGCCCGTCCTGCGGATCGGGGCATGTCGCCCAAGTCCTCGGCGACAATGGTGGAGTTTCCTACGTGTGCACGGCCTGCGGCCACAGCTGGAGCTGAATGATGGGTGCACACAGGCGTAAGTGCGACTGGTGCGGCGGTGGTACGCCCATCGTCCGGGACATGGACCCGATCAATCCCGAGTACCAGTACTGGTGCGAGGAGTGCGCGCGGGCGCTGATCATAAAGGGCGACCCCATCGAGACGTACAGAGAGCTCGAAGGGGAGCCGATCTACGGGCGGCTCCTGGACGAGCACTGCACTCTGAAACGGTTCTATTCATTCGCCACAGCGTGACCAGGACGGTCGCGGCCGTCAGCGAATAGAGGGCCGAAAAAACCATCTGGCCGCTGTTCTGGGCGAGTTCGAGCCGTCCCGGTCCGTGCGGCACCCACCACAGGGCGTACGAACAGAACACCAGCCCCGCCGCTGCCGCCCGCCCCTTGCTGCCGCGCACCGCCAGGACAAGCACCGTGGGCACGCACCACACCCAGTGGTGAGACCAGGAGACCGGGCTGATCAGCAGTGCCGTCGCCGCGCAGGCCACAACCGCGCAGGCCCGGTCGCCCCGCAGCGCCGCGCGCACGGACACGGCGAGCCCGGCCGCAGCGACGAGAGCGGTCGCCACGACCCACCACGGCTCCGGATCGGGAGTGTGCAGCAGCCGGGCGAGGACCCCGCGCAGCGACTGGTTTGCGGTGTCCTCGGCGTGGCCGACCCGGCCGGCCGCGAAGACCATCCGGGTCCAGTAGCGCCGGGAGTCGTACGGCAGGACAGCGGCGGCCGCGAGCGTCGTGCCGAGGAAGACCGCGGCTGCTGTCGCCGCCCGCCCGAGCCACGGGTTCCAGCCCTCGCGCCGGGCCCGCACCAGACCTGTGATCAGCAAGAAGAGCGCGAAGAGCGCGGGCGTCAGCTTCACCGCGGCCGCGCACCCGATGCCCGCGCCCGCCCACCTGTGCCCCTCTCGGCGGGTGATGTCCCACAGCACGGCGACCGCGAGCAGCAGATTGATCTGGCCGTAGCGGAGCGTCGTCCACACCGGTTCGCACCACACGGCGGCCGCGGCCACCCAGAGCGTCGCCGAGCGCCGGTCCACGTGCGGGTGCGTCAGCCGCAGCGACAGGTCGACGAAGGCGACGAGCAGGAGCAGGTTCGCGGCGCTGGCCAGGGCGCGCATCTCGGGGACGCCGAGCAGGGTGAGCGGCGTGAACAGCAGGGCGGCGAACGGCGGGTAGGTCGTCGGGAGGTTCGCCTTGGTGGTGCGCATCGCGTAGAGGTCCGCTCCGGCGCGTACGGTCTCCCCCTCCGCCCGGTAGACCATCAGGTCGATCATGGAGACGTCGGCGGCGCGCTGCGCCATCCAGAAGGCCGTGAAGGAGAGCAGACAGACCGCGGCGGCGAGGGCGGGACGTCGGGCACTGGACAGCGCGATCACGGTCACGAAGGGGGACGTTACCGGCTCAGTCCGTACAGACCGGAAACGATTTGGTGATGCGCCGGGGGGAGCGTTAATCTTGTCGACGTCGCTGCGGGGGAAACCTTCGATCAAGGCGGCACATCGCAAGGGGCTATAGCTCAGTTGGTAGAGCGCCTGCATGGCATGCAGGAGGTCAGGAGTTCAATTCTCCTTAGCTCCAC
>NZ_JBSFMS010000191.1:0-9192 GCF_053599675.1 Streptomyces sp. NPDC000880
GGTCGCAGACGTACAGAACGCAGACGTACAGGTCGCAGACGTACAGAACGCAGACGTACAGGTCGCAGACGTACAGGAGGAACAGGAAGCATGAGCACCCTAGAGACCCAGGAACACACCGCGCTGCGCTCCGCCGTCGCCGCGCTCGGGCAGCGGCACGGGCGCGGATACGTACGCGAAGAGCTGTGGAGCGAGGCCGCCAAGCTCGGCTACCTCGGGGTGAACCTTCCCGAGGAGCACGGCGGCGGAGGGGGTGGGATGCAGGAACTGTCCATCGTGCTCGAGGAGTTGGGCGCGGCCGGCTGCCCCCTCCTCATGATGGTCGTCTCGCCCGCCATCTGCGGCACCGTCATCGCCCGCTTCGGCACCGAAGCGCAGAAGCAGCAGTGGCTGCCCGGCCTCGCGGACGGCAGCCTCACCATGGCCTTCGGCATCACCGAGCCCGACGCCGGGTCGAACTCCCACCGGATCACCACGACCGCCCGCCGGACCGACGACGGCTGGGTACTCAACGGGCGCAAGGTCTTCATCTCCGGCGTCGACATCGCCGACGCCACCCTCATCGTCGGACGGACGGAGGATGCCAGGTCCGGCAAGCTCAAGCCCTGCCTCTTCATCGTCCCCCGTGACGCCGACGGCTTCCAGCGCTCGCAGATCGACATGGAACTGGCCGCCCAGGAGAAGCAGTTCGAGCTCGTGATCGACGACGTCCGCCTCCCCGAGGACGCACTCGTCGGTGGGGGTACCTCCCACGCCGAAGGCTGTGGGGGAGAGGACGCCGGCCTCCTCCAGCTCTTCGCCGGGCTCAACCCCGAGCGCATCATGACTGCCGCCTTCGCCATCGGCATGGGCCGTTACGCGCTGGCCAAAGCCGTCGAGTACGCGCGGACCCGTCAGGTCTTCAAGGACCCCATCGGCGCGCACCAGGCCATCGCCCACCCCCTCGCCCAAGCCCACATCGAGCTCGAACTCGCCCGCCTGATGATGCAGAAGGCCGCCGCCCTCTACGACGCGGGCGACGACATCGGCGCAGGCGAGGCCGCCAACATGGCCAAGTACGCCGCCGGCGAGGCCTGCGTCAGGGCCGTCGACCAGGCCGTCCACACCCTCGGTGGCAACGGTCTCACCCGCGAGTACGGCCTCGCCCAGCTCATCACCGCCGCCCGCGTCGCCAGGATCGCCCCGGTCAGCCGCGAAATGATCCTCAATTACGTATCCCACCAGTCCCTGGGTCTCCCCAAGTCGTACTGACACAGGCGATTCTGGCCGTCCACACAGCGAGGGGGCCGTCATGGTGTTTCAGAGCGTGTTTCCCAGCGAGTACGCGGATGTCCCGGCCGTTGTCGAGCCGATCCACGACGCGGTGCTCGGGCGGGCCGCCGCCGAGTTCGGCGACACGACCGCCCTGATCGACGGCGTGAACGGCACCACCGTCACGTACGCGCAGCTCGACCTGTTCCACCGGCGGATCGCCGCCTCACTCGCCGACGCGGGCCTGCGCAAGGGCGACGTCCTCGCCCTGCACAGCCCCAACACCGTGGCGTACCCCGCCGTCTTCTACGGGGCCACCCGCGCCGGCGCCTCCGTCACCACCGTCCATCCGCTCGCCACCACGGAGGAGTTCGCGGGGCAGCTCCGTGACTCCTCCGCCCGCTGGATCGTCACCGTCTCACCGCTGCTCGAAACCGCCCGCAGGGCCGCCGAGCTGGTCGCGGGCATCGAGGAGATCTTCGTCTGCGACCGCGCCGACGGGCATGTGAGCATCCTCGACATGCTCGGCCGGGCCGCACCCGAGCCGGACGTCGCCATCGACCCGTCCGAGGACATCGCGGCCCTGCCGTACTCCTCCGGCACCACCGGCGTCCCCAAGGGCGTGATGCTCACGCACCGGTCCATCGCCACCAACCTCGCCCAGCTCTACCCGCTGATGCCGATGGGCCCGGGCGACCGCATCCTGGCGGTGCTCCCGTTCTTCCACATCTACGGCCTCACCGCCCTGATGAACGCCCCGCTGCGCAACGGCGCCACCGTCGTCGTGCTGCCCCGCTTCGAGCTCGACACCTTCCTCGCGGCGATCGAGAAGCACCGCATCAACGGCCTGTACGTCGCGCCGCCGATCGTCCTCGCCCTGGCCAAGCACCCGGCCGTCGCGCGGTACGACCTGTCCTCGCTGGAGTACATCATCTGCTCGGCCGCCCCTCTGGACGCCGAACTGGCCGCCGCCTGCTCCCAGCGGCTCGGGCTCCCGCCCATCGGCCAGGCGTACGGCATGACCGAACTCTCGCCCGGCACCCATGTCGTGCCGCTGGGCGCCCAGAGCCCGCCGCCCGGCACCGTCGGCAAGCTCATCGCCTCGACCCAGATGCGGCTCGTCTCCCTCGACGACCCCGGCAAGGACGTCGGCGTCGGCGAGGTCGGCGAGATCGCGATCCGCGGCCCGCAGGTGATGAAGGGCTACCTCGGCCGGCCCGACGCCACCGCCGAGATGATCGACGCCGACGGCTGGGTGCACACCGGCGACGTCGGGCGCGTCGACGCCGACGGCTGGCTCTTCGTCGTCGACCGGGTCAAGGAACTGATCAAGTACAAGGGTTTCCAGGTCGCCCCGGCCGAGCTGGAGGCGCTGCTGCTCACGCACGAAGGCATCGCGGACGCGGCGGTGATCGGCGTGTACGACGCGGACGGGAACGAGATCCCGAAGGCGTACGTCGTACGGCAGCGGACCGCCGAAGACCTTGACGAGGACGACGTCATAGCCTTTGTCGCCGGGCGCGTGGCGCCGTACAAGAAGATCCGGCGCGTCGAGTTCATCGGCGGGGTGCCGCGTGCCGCCTCGGGGAAGATCCTCAGGCGTGAACTGAGGAACCGGGAGAGGGACAACACGTGACACGACATTTGACGCTTCTCGCAACCGCCCACGAGCGCGGCATCACCACCCTGACGCTGGACTCACCGGCGAACCGCAACGCCCTGTCGGCGCGGCTTGTCGGCGAGCTCGGCGAGGCGCTGGCGGACTGCGCCAAGGACGAGTCCGTACGGGCCGTCGTCCTCACCCACACCGGGTCCACGTTCAGCGCGGGCGCGGATCTGAAGGCCCCGCCCAATCCGTACACCTTCGTCGGGCTGTTGCGGCAGATCGTCACGCTGCCCAAACCGGTGGTGGCGCGCGTCACCGGAAATGTACGGGCCGGGGGCCTCGGCCTGCTCGGCGCCTGCGACATCGCGGCCGCGTCGACGGGGGCCGACTTCGCGTTCACGGAGGTACGCATCGGGGTCGCGCCGGCAGTCATCTCGCTGCCCCTGCTGCCGCGGATGGACCCGCGCGCGGCCGAGCGCTTCTACCTCACCGGGGAGCGCTTCGACGCGGCGGAGGCGGTACGGGCCGGGCTGCTCACGCTCTCCGCGGACGATGTGGACGAGGCGCTCGCCCCGGTTCTCGACGGGCTGCGAGGGGCGTCGCCACAGGGGCTGGCCGCGTCGAAGGAGCTGCTCGCCGCCCGGGTCGTCGAGGCCTTCGACCGGGACGCCGAGGACCTGGTGCAGCGCTCGGCGTCGCTCTTCGCGTCCCCGGAGGCGCGCGAGGGAATCACGGCCTTCCTCGAACGGCGGGACCCCGCATGGGCGTTGTGACCCCTCCGAAGCAGGACCGCAGCCGGGCGACCCGGCAGCGGCTGCTGGAAGCCGCGGTGGCCTGCCTCGCCGAACACGGCTGGGCGGGCTCGACCGTCTCGGCGGTCGCCGAGCGGGCCGGAGTCTCGCGGGGTGCGGCGCAGCACCACTTCCCGACCAGGGAGGACCTGTTCACGGCGGCCGTGGAGTACGTCGCGGAAGAGCGCTCACAGGCGCTGCGCGCGCTCGCGACGCAGGACCGCACGGCGGTCGTGGCGGCGCTGGTCGACCTCTATACGGGGCCGCTGTTCCGGGCGGCGTTGCAGCTGTGGGTGGCCGCGTCCAACGAGGAGCAACTGCGGTCACGGGTGACGGAGCTGGAGGCGAGGGTGGGCCGCGAGACCCACCGGATCGCGGTTCAGCTGCTGAACGCGGACGAGTCACGTCCGGGCGTACGGGAAACGGTCCAGGGACTGCTGGACATGGCCCGCGGCCTGGGCCTCGCCAACCTCCTCACGGATGACGCCGCGCGCCGCCGGAGAGTGGTGTCACAGTGGGCGGCGCTGCTGGACGAGGCGCTGGACTGATCCCTTCGGCGTCCTCGAAGGCGCATGCCGCAGCATGCCGACCTCATGGCCGAGACGACGCGTATCACGGTGTACGCCATCGACGCTGCTGTCCCGGAGATGGCGTTGCGCCGGCCGGAGCGGGTCGTGACGCGGACGCCCGACTTCGATGACATGGCCCGGCTGTGCGGCGGACGAGCCCGGCTCGTGGCTGGTCCGCTACCCGGGCAGCGCCGGCGACGGCAGCGACCAGGGCGTCGGCGCCCACAAGGACTACGGCTTCCTCACCCTGCTCCACCAGGACGAGATCGGCGGCCTCCAGGTCCAGCGCGGCGACGGGCTCTTCCACGAGGTGCCGCCGATCGCCGGCGCCTTCGTCGTCAATCTCGGCGAGCTCCTCGAAGTCGCCACCAACGGTTATCTGCTGGCCACCAACCATCGCGTGGTCAGCCCGCCCGGAGCCACCGAGCGCTACTCCGTGCCGTTCTTCTACAACCCGCGCCTGGACGCCCGGATTGCCCCGCTGCCCTTCCCGCATGCGGCGCAGGCCCCCGGTGTCACCACCGACCCGGCCAACCCGCTCTTCGCCGAGTACGGCCGCAACGAGCTCAAGGGCTGGCTGCGGGCCCACCCCCAGGTCGCCGCCCGCCACCACCAGGACCTGCTCGTCCCCGCGTGACACGCGTACGGCGCCGCACCCCCGCCTGACCAGGGGCACGGCGCCGTACCGTACGGAACGACTCAGCCCGCGATGTCCTCGTAGCCGACGATCTCGCGCGGGTTCCGCGTGCCGGGACCGATGTACCGGGCGGACGGCCTCACCAGCCGGCCCGTCCGCTTCTGCTCCAGGATGTGCGCCGACCAGCCCGCCGTGCGGGCGCAGGTGAACATCGAGGTGAACATGTGCGCCGGGACCTCGGCGAAGTCCAGCATGATCGCCGCCCAGAACTCCACGTTGGTCGCCAGCACCCGGTCCGGGCGGCGGTTGTGCAGCTCCTCCAGCGCGGCCTTCTCCAGCGCCTCCGCGACCTCGAAGCGCGGCGCGTCGAGCTCCTTGGCCGTACGGCGAAGGACGCGCGCCCGCGGGTCCTCGGCGCGGTAGACCCGGTGCCCGAAGCCCATCAGCCGCTCGCCCTTGTCGAGGGCCCGCTTGACGTACGCCGTCGCGTCCCCGGTCCGCTCGATCTCCTCGATCATGCCGAGGACGCGGGAGGGCGCCCCGCCGTGCAGCGGCCCCGACATCGCGCCGACCGCACCGGACAGCGCGGCCGCCACATCGGCGCCGGTCGAGGCGATGACGCGGGCGGTGAACGTGGAGGCGTTCATGCCGTGCTCGGCGGCCGAGGTCCAGTACGCGTCGACGGCCTTGACGTGCCGCGGGTCCGGCTCCCCGCGCCAGCGGATCATGAACCGCTCGACGACGGACTGCGCCTTGTCGATCTCCCTCTGCGGGACCATCGGCAGCCCCTGGCCGCGCGCACTCTGTGCCACGTACGAAAGCGCCATGACGGCCGCCCGCGCAAGATCGTCGCGGGCCTGCGCCTCGTCGATGTCCAACAGCGGTTTCAGACCCCACACCGGAGCGAGCATCGCCAGCGCGGACTGCACATCGACGCGGATGTCGCCGGAGTGCACGGGGATCGGGAAGGGCTCAGCGGCCGGCAGACCGGGATTGAAGGCGCCGTCGACCAGCAGCCCCCATACGTTCCCGAACGAGACGTGACCCACCAGATCCTCGACGTCGACGCCTCGGTAACGGAGCGCCCCGCCTTCCTTGTCGGGTTCGGCGATCTCCGTTTCGAACGCGACGACTCCCTCGAGTCCAGGTACGAAGTCGGACATCAGGCGGCTCCTCAAGGTGTGTGCGACAGGCGTGGGTCGCCGTGGGTCGGTGCGGATCTGTCACCCCGGTGATGCCCCGTGCGACTGGTGGTCATCCAACCGCCGGGAGGCAGGCACGATATCCCCTGCTGTATGAAGGCCACAGAGGCCCGACCCAAGATTTTGGCGGGTCCGGCTGATGCGGGGAAGCGTGACATCCGGCACACTGCCCGATTTCGGGTGGGGAGGATTGGCGGCACTCCGTGCCGGGCAAACTCGGCCCCTGCGGCAGGATGGCCCCGTGACCGACCACGATCTCGCCGCGCAGGGACGCGTCGTCCCGGACCCCGCCGTCCCGGATCCCGCCGCCTCCGGAGCCGCTGCCTCCGGAGCTGCCGGCTCTGGACCCGTCGTCCCGGATCCCGCCGTTCCGGAACCGGGAGCCACCCCGGAACCGGGAGCCGCCTCGCACGACCCCGCCGTCATGCGGGAGCAGTACCGCTCCACCCCGCTCCTGGAGACGGATCTGGCCGCCGACCCCATGGACCAGTTCGCCCGCTGGTTCAAGGACGCCGCGTCCGGCGGTCTGCACGAGCCGAACGCCATGATCGTCTCGACCGCCACCCCCGACGGCCGCCCGTCCTCCCGCACCGTGCTGCTGAAGCAGTACGACGCGCACGGCTTCGTCTTCTACACCAACTACGACTCCCGCAAGGGCCGCGAGATGGCCGCCAATCCGTACGTCTCGCTGCTCTTCCCCTGGCATTCGCTGGCCCGCCAGGTCATCGTCACGGGCGTCGCGGCCCGTATCGGACGGGACGAGACCGCCGCGTACTTCCGCAGCCGTCCGCACGGCTCGCAGCTCGGCGCATGGGCGAGCGAGCAGTCGGCGGTGATCGGCTCGCGCGACGAACTGCTGCGCAGGTACGAGGAGCTGGCGACCCGCTACCCGGAGGGAGAGCAGGTCCCCGCGCCGCCGGAGTGGGGTGGCTACCGGATCGATCCGCAGACAGTGGAGTTCTGGCAGGGCCACGAGAACCGGCTGCACGACCGGCTGCGGTATGTCCGTACGGAGTCGGGCTGGAAGGTCGAGCGCCTGTCACCCTGAGAGCTGCCGCCCATGGCGCAGCGCGGTGCGCACCGCCGCCGGGATGTCGGTCACCGGGAACTGCACATGCCGGACGGCGCGCTCCCGGTCCAGCACCAGCACCGCCCGCTTCGACCGCAGCGCCTGCCCGACCCGGAAGGCCGGCAGCCGCGGCGCCGCCGACAGTCCGGGCCGGGAAACTCTGGGCCGGGAAACTCTGGGCCCGGAAATGCAGAAACCCGCGGGCTCTGGTTCCTCCGGAGAGGAGCCGGCCGGATGTGCCGGCGAGCCCGCGGGTCGGTGACTGCTTGGAATTTCGGCCGACAGTCAGTCGGCTGCACACAGAGTGCGACGACGGGCCGTCAGCCCGCAGTCACCTCACGCATCCGAAAAGACTTCACTTCCGGATCACCTCCTTTCACCGTGTACCCCACACCTTAGGAACCGACGGATCGAGGATCAATCGAATTAATCGGGGGTACAAAGATTTTGGGAACCCTATGTGTCCTGCGTCACGTTCCAGTTGAATGGTCTGACGTGCATCAGCATGCGCGGAGGCGTCCTGCAGGGGGTCCGGGATGAGTGCTTCCAGGAGTGAGACCACCAACGCGCTCGGGCCTGACGAGCCGGCGCCCGAGGGCGGGGGCTCGGTGGAGCCCGTGACGGTGCCGGGGTCGGAGCTGCTTGCCGCGTTGCTCGACGGGATGGACGCCGCGCTGTGTGCGTTCGACGCCGACGGCGCGATCACGCACTGGAACCGCGAGGCCGAGCGGATTCTCGGGTGGTCGTCCGAGGAGGCCGTGGGGCGTCGCGGGTTCGCCGGGTGGGCGGTGCGGACCGCCGACGCCGGGGAGGTGCAGGGGCGGCTGATGGCCGCGATGGACACGCCGGGGCGGCAGGTCCACGAGTTCGCGCTGCTGCGCAAGGACGGCGGGCGGGTCCTCGTACGGACCCAGTCGGCGCGGGTGCTCGGCGCGGACGGCAAACCGGCTGGGGTGTACTGCGCGTTCAGCGAGGTGCATGCGCAGATCGACCTGGAGCGGTCGATCGCGCTCAGCGAGGCGCTGTTCGAGGACGCGTCCTGGGGTGTCGTCCTGGTCGACGTGGACCTGCGGCCGACCGTCGTCAACGGCTATGCGTCGCGCTCGCTCGGCGCGGGGCGTACGTCTCCGCTCGGGCGGCCGCTGGGTGAGCTGATCGTCCAGGGCGTGGAGGAGCTGGAGGGCGCGCTCCACCATGTGCTGGCGGAGGGTGCGCCTCGGGGGCTCGTGGAGTTGTGGGTGACGCTGGGCACGGCCGAGGGGGAGCGGCGGCGGTGCTGGCGCAGCGGGTTCCTGCGGCTGGCCTCACCGCTGGCGGAGGAGCCGGTTCCGCTCGGAGTGGGGTGGCTGTTCCACGACGTGACCGAGTCGAAGCTGGCCGAGCAGGAGGCGGACCGGCTGCGCTTCCGGTCGAGCCAGCTCCACCGGGCGGGGCGGGCCGCCGCTGAGTGCGAGGACCCGATGGACGCGGCGACGGCGTATCTGGACTTCGCGCTGGCGGGCTTCGCGGACCATGCGCTGATCGACTTGGCCGAACCGGACGGCGTACGCCTGATCCGCGTGGCGGCGACACCGTCGGGGGCGCCGGGTCCGTGCGTCCCGGTGGAGGGCGGCGGCATCCCCGTGCGCTACCCACCGGGCCATCCGGCGCTGCAGGCGGCCGACCGCAACGGCTCGGTGCGCGCGAGCGCGCCCACGGGCAAGCCGGCCGACGACTGGGCGGCGGAACGCCAGTGGCCCGGGGACGCGGTGCACGCGCTCTGCACGGTGTTGCGGAGCCGGGGCCGGACGCTGGGTGTGGTGACATTCCTGCGCGGAGCGAGCCGCCCACCGTTCGAACGCCCGGACGCGATATACGCGGAGAGCATGGCGGTACTGACGGCGTCGGCGATGGACGTGGCGGCGGTGACGCGGGGGGATTGAGGGGGGCGGCTTGCGGGGGGTGGCGGGGCGTCCGCGGTGCGGGTGCGTTGCGGGGCGTCCGCGGTGCGGGGTGCGGGTGCGTTGCGGGGTGTGGGGGGTCCGTGGTGCGGGTTTGGGCGGTCCGGCGTGCCCGGTGTTGTGGGGT
>NZ_JBSFMS010000192.1:0-9094 GCF_053599675.1 Streptomyces sp. NPDC000880
GGTTGTGTGGTAACTCCCATCTTCGCAGGTCAGCAGGCACCTCTCTTCATTTCTCTATCCACGGGACACGGGACAGTCGGTGGATCGAGGCTAAGTCTCGTGCGGGTAGGCGGGAGATCGTGCTGCCGGCCTTCGTGCACATCGACGTACGGCGGCACCTGGACTGGTTCGCCCAGCCCGGCTCCGATGGGCGGGTGTTCGTAGGGGAGAAGGGGGCGGCGCTGCGGGGTACCACCTTCGGCCGCAAGTGGCGCAAGGCCCGTGACGCGGTCGGCCTGCCGGAGGGCTTCCGCTTCTACGACCTGCGGCACACCGGCAACACCCTCGCCGCCGACACCGGCGCCAAGCTGAAGGACCTCATGGTCCGCGCGGGTCAGTCGTCCGAGAAGGCGCAGTTGATCTATCAGCACTCCACCAAGGAGCACCAGCGCAAGCTCGCCGCCGACATCGACACCGACGTCCGCCGCCAGCAGGTGAAGGCGGCGGAGGGCACCAGAGGGGGTGCGACTGTCCACCCGCTCGTTCCGCGTCCGCGTGATGTCGACGGACTGGCCTTGCGGGAGGTGTGACCCCTTTCTGAGCGCCGGACCGGCAACCCGCCGGTCCGGCGCTTCGCGGCGCCACACAGCCTCGGCGACCGGTCGGAGTCTGCCCTCCGACGCGGTGAGCAGTGCTGCGAGGCGAGGGTTCGCGGGCCTGAGCCGCTACCGCGGGCGCTGCCGCAACTGGCGTGCTTTTCGACTCGTGTCCGGCCCACCCTCTCCAGCGCGGTCAATCCCGCCTTGAGAGAGGGGTGCGCAGTTCGACGCGGAGTCGGATGGACGTGTCGATGGGCAGTCCCATTTGGACGTATCGAAGATCGTTCGAGTAGCGTGCGATGAGGTCGAGATCCTGTAGCTGCCGTTGCAGCTCGGAGACCAGTGCCTCATCCGTGTCGACGGGAATTTCGTCTGTTTCCTGCTCAGCCAGATGCTGAAGATGCTGGTCGATGGCCTCCACTGCCCGACTGCTGGTCCAGACGGCGAACTCCCGGCAGGCGAACAGGTAGGCATGCGCGGCGTACAGGGCCGCCGCAGCAGCCGACTCGTCTGCGTCATCAGGCCCGTCCTGGCCGTCGTTGTGGCAGTACTCGCTGAGCATGTACTCGGCGACGCCGCGCTTGACAGCAGAGAAGGCCGTCGAGTCGCCGAGAACGCCGTCCCAAACAGAATCCAGCAGGGGTCGCAGGCTCACAGTGAACGGGGCCTGCTCGTCCGCTGGCAGTGCCTCGTGCGAGCTCATCAGGCGTTCCGCGACTCCGGCAGCGAACAGAGCACGCTCGCCGGACGACGCTGCCTTCAGCCGCTCCTCGACCAGCGCGGAAAGTCTCTGCCATGTATCCATTTGAGCCCACCCCTGATTCGCAATGCCAACATACTCACGCCAGCCAGCGCGATGATCGCAGCCACATGTGACAACCCCACGCAAGAGCCCCCAGCACCAGCGAAGTGCCCGTTGGGTAGTGGCTGGCGTGACGTCGATAGCGTCGCGCGCTCCAAGAGCTGACTTCCAGCAGGCATGTGTAGCTGTTCTCCGTGAAGACCGGCCCGCCCGGGGCACACTCCGGTCCCCGGCCGTGGCCCTCAGTTCCGATCCGGTCAGCGTGTGGTGCAGATCACTCGAAACGGATCTCGCGATATGGGATGACCAGGCGTCAGGTCGGCGTCCGGGGGCTTGTGCTTCTCAATTTGGCGCGGTAATCGGTCCCGTATGGCACGCGAATGGCACGCGCCATGGAAATGGTCTGGACAACAAGAAAGGCCCGGGTCTTTGACCTGGGCCTTCGTCGTGGAGCGGGTGACGAGAATCGAACTCGCGCTCTGAGCTTGGGAAGCTCATGTTCTACCATTAAACTACACCCGCGCGACGGACCGTCTGACCGGCACCGCATCGGCCCACACTCTACCTCATCACGGCCCCCCGGCGAATGACGCCGCGGGGCCCGTGTGCTCTCGCGTCGCCCGATGTGGCTGCGGGGCAGGGGAGTTGAGGCGTACCTTTGAGTGACGGAGTGCCGCTCACCGATGCGGCCCGTTGATCCCCTAATGTTTGCTTTCGTCCGCATTCGTTGGGGAAGGGACTCGATGGACTTGATGGAGCGCACCGTCGTCCGCTGTGCCGAGGGGCACGTCTTCATTACCGCTTCGTTCCCGCTGCAGCAGCTCGGCGCCGATCGGATCGGGCCCGGGCGGCTCATCCGGTGTCCGCGTTGTGCGCGGCTTCGGAATGTCGTGCCTGTGGAGCCGGTCAAGCGGTAGGGAACGCGGCGGTCAGGGGGCGCGTGGGGCTGTCCGATTGGGGTGGGCCCGCGCGCTCTGCGTATCCTCGGGGCGTGCTTCTCTCAGACAAGGACATCCGGGCCGAGATCGACGCCGGACGGGTGCGCATCGACCCGTACGACGAATCCATGGTGCAGCCCTCGAGCATCGATGTGCGGCTCGACCGCTACTTCCGGGTGTTCGAGAACCACCGCTATCCGCACATCGACCCGGCTGTGGAGCAGGCGGATCTGACCCGGCGGGTCGAGCCGGACGGGGACGAGGCGTTCATCCTGCACCCCGGCGAGTTCGTCCTTGCGTCGACCTACGAGGTCATCTCGCTGCCTGACGACCTCGCCTCGCGGCTCGAGGGGAAGTCCAGCCTCGGGCGGCTCGGGCTCGTCACGCACTCGACCGCCGGCTTCATCGACCCCGGGTTCTCGGGGCACGTCACGCTCGAACTGTCCAATCTCGCGACGCTGCCGATCAAGCTCTGGCCCGGGATGAAGATCGGCCAGCTGTGCATGTTCCGGCTGAGCACGCCGGCCGAGTTCCCGTACGGGAGCGAGCGTTACGGGTCCCGCTACCAGGGGCAGCGCGGGCCCACGGCCTCGCGGTCGTACATGAACTTCCACCGGACGCAGGTGTGAGCGGTGAGTGATGTACGGGAGAACCTGACGTACGAGAGGTTCGGCGGCGCGATCCGCGAGCTCGCGCAGGCCATCGCCGACGACGGCTATGAGCCCGACATCGTGCTCTCCATCGCGCGTGGCGGGGTGTTCGTCGCCGGTGGGCTGGCGTATGCGCTGGACTGCAAGAACATCCACCTGGTGAATGTGGAGTTCTACACGGGAGTCGGTACGACGCTCGACATGCCCGTCATGCTCGCTCCCGTACCGAACACCATCGACTTCTCGGACAAGAAAGTCCTCATCGCCGACGATGTGGCGGACACCGGCAAGACGCTCAAGCTGGTGCGCGACTTTTGTATCGATCATGTCGCCGAGGTGCGCAGCGCGGTCATCTACGAGAAGTCGCAGTCACTCGTGAAGTGTGAATACGTGTGGAAGAGGACCGATCAGTGGATCAACTTCCCCTGGAGCGTCGAGAAACCCGTCGTGCAGCGATCTGGGCAGGTTCTGGACGCCTGACTGCTGCACCGTCTGCCCCGTGCATGCCATGCCTACGGAGAAAGGCCCCTACCGGCGCGGTAGGGGCCTTCGCGGTCGTACGGGTCAGATCGTGCCCAGCTTGATGATCGACAGCAGGGCGATCAGCTGGATCGCCGACGCACCCAGCGCCTTCTGCCACGGCAGATCGTGCGACTTGCTCACCATCGTGGTGAACAGCGCGCCCGCCGCCAGCCATGTCGCCCAGCCCAGCACCTGCACCAGGGAGTTCTCGCCGCCCAGGAAGAGGGCGAAGACCAGACGTGGGGCGTCCGTGATCGACATGATCAGCATGGAAAGGCCGACCGTCGGCTGCCACGCGCCGTCGCCGCCGAGCTGGCGGGCCAGGGTGTGCGTCACCGCGCCCAGGATCAGGCCGCCGATGACGAAGGCGACCGCCGTCGTCAGTACGTACGGGATGGCCGTGGAGATCGTCGCGTTGATCGTCTCCTGGCGGGCCTTGTCGAAGCCGAACAGCGCGAGCAGGCCGTACAGGAACGTGACGATCAGCGCCGGTCCCCACACGGGGTAGTCGCGCATCTGCCAGAACGTCGGGCCCGGGCGCAGCACGATGCCGCTCAGCAGTTGCTTCCAGTGCAGGCGCGGGCCTGTCGGTGCGGCGGGGGCAGCGCCCGCGCGGTAGGTCGCGCCGTTGCCGTACGGGTCCTCGTTGACGTTGAACGCCTGGGTGTGACCAGGGTTGTTGGCCGCGTACGGGTCGGGTGCGGCGGGGTGTTGCCGGTACGGGTCGCCGAAGTACTCCGGTTCGCCGTACGGGCCCTGGGAGCCCCGGGGCTGCTGATGGCCGCCGCCGCCCGCCTGGGGCCAGTGCGGCGGTGGTTGCTGCTGCGCATACGGCGGTGCCGCCTGACCGCCGCCGCCCCTGTAAGGCGGCGGTGCCTGCTGCGGTTGCTGCTGCTGCGAGGTGCGGTTGTCCCGGCCGCGTCCGATCCTGAATCCAGCCACGTAATGGAACGTACCCGGTCGGCGTCCGCGGGGTGACAGGAGATCGGGAACGGGGACGCCTTTGCGGCTGAGCTGTGACATCCCCTAGGGGAACCCTGGAAGGGATCCGCACGACGTAGACCCGCACGACGTGGACCCCGCGGGCCTGGGCTTCGGCATGCTGCGCCATCGCGGGGGCAGGGCTGCATCCGCCCGGCGAAACACGGAAGCGGCCGGTTCTGCCCCCGAGGCAGATCCGGCCGCTCACCTGTACCTACAGACGCACGGACTACTTCACTGGTTCAGATTCCGGCGCGCCCGCCGGCTCCTCGTCGTCCACCGGGTCCGCCGGAGGCGTACGCACCGAGTCGAGCAGCAGTTGCGCCACATCGACGACCTGGAGCGATTCCTTCGCCTTGCCGTCGTTCTTCTTGCCGTTCACGGAGTCCGTGAGCATGACGAGGCAGAACGGGCACGCTGTCGACACGATGTCCGGGTTGAGGGACAGGGCCTCATCGACGCGCTCGTTGTTGATGCGCTTGCCGATCCGCTCCTCCATCCACATGCGGGCGCCGCCGGCGCCGCAGCAGAAGCCGCGCTCCTTGTGGCGGTGCATTTCCTGCTGACGCAGCCCGGGGACCTTGTCCATGATCTCGCGCGGCGGCGTGTAGATCTTGTTGTGCCGGCCCAGGTAGCAGGGGTCGTGGTACGTGATCAGACCTTCGACCGGGGTCACCGGGATCAGCTTGCCCTCGTCGATCAGGTGCTGGAGCAGCTGCGTGTGGTGGATGACCTCGAACTCGCCGCCCAGCTGCGGGTATTCGTTCGCGATCGTGTTGAAGCAGTGCGGGCAGGTAGCGACGATCTTCTTCGACGACTTGGGCTTCTTCGTCGAGGGGTCTTCGTTGTCTTCGCCGTACGCCATGTTCAGCATGGCCACGTTCTCCTGGCCGAGCTGCTGGAACAGCGGCTCGTTGCCAAGACGGCGGGCCGAGTCGCCCGTGCACTTCTCGTCGCCGCCCATGATCGCGAACTTCACGCCCGCGATGTGCAGCAGCTCCGCGAAGGCCTTGGTGGTCTTCTTCGCCCGGTCCTCCAGCGCGCCCGCGCAGCCGACCCAGTACAGATAGTCGACCTCGGACAGGTCCTCGACGTCCTTGCCGACGATCGGGACCTCGAAGTCGACCTCCTTGGTCCACTCCACCCGCTGCTTCTTGGCGAGACCCCAGGGGTTGCCCTTCTTCTCCAGGTTCTTGAGCATCGTGCCCGCCTCGGACGGGAACGCGGACTCGATCATCACCTGGTAGCGGCGCATGTCGACGATGTGGTCGATGTGCTCGATGTCGACGGGGCACTGCTCCACGCACGCACCGCAGGTCGTGCACGACCACAACACGTCCGGGTCGATGACGCCGTTCTCCTCGAGCGTCCCGATCAGCGGGCGCTCGGCCTCGGCGAGAGCCGCCGCCGGGACCCCGGCCAGCTGTTCCTCGGACGCCTTCTCCTCGCCCTCCATCGTCTTGCCGCCGCCGGCCAGCAGATACGGGGCCTTGGCGTGCGCGTGGTCGCGCAGCGACATGATCAGCAGCTTCGGCGAGAGGGGCTTTCCGGTGTTCCAGGCCGGGCACTGCGACTGGCAGCGACCGCACTCCGTACACGTGGAGAAGTCGAGGATGCCCTTCCAGGAGAACTGCTCGACCTGGGAGACGCCGAAGACGTCGTCCTCGCCCGGGTCCTCGAAGTCGATCTCCTTGCCGCCGCTCGTCATCGGCTGGAGCGCGCCCAGTGCCGTCGAGCCGTCCGCGTTCCGCTTGAACCAGATGTTCGGGAAGGCGAGGAAGCGGTGCCAGGCGACACCCATGTTGGTGTTGAGCGAGACCGTGATCATCCAGATCAGCGAGGTGCCGATCTTGATCATCGCCGTGAAGTAGATCAGCGTCTGGAGCGTGGAGACGCTCAGCCCCTCGAAGGCCAGGACCAGGGGGTACGAGACGAAGTACGCGGGCTCGTAGTGCTCCACATGGTGGATGGCGCCCTCGAGTCCGCGCAGGGCGAGGATCGCGAGGCCGATGGTGAGGATGACGTACTCGACGAAGTACGCCTGCCAGGCCTTGGAGCCCGCGAAGCGCGACTTGCGGCCAGCCCGGGAGGGCAGGTTCAGAAGCCGGATCGCCATCAGGATGACGATGCCGACGACGGTCATCAGACCGATGAACTCGATGTACATCTCGAACGGCAGGAAGCCGCCGATGACGGGCAGCGTCCAGTCGGCCTGGAAGAGCTGGCCGTATGCCTGCAGCAGGGTGGGCGGCAGGGTGAGGAAGCCGATCGCGACGAACCAGTGGGCGAAGCCCACGATCTTCCACCGGTTCATCCGGGTGTGGCCGAGGAACTCCTTGACCAGGGTGATCGTGCGCTGCTTGGGGTTGTCGGTACGGCTGCCCGCAGGCACGGGCTGGCCGAGCCTGACGAACTGGTAGATCTGCGCGACTGCTCGGGCGATGAGCGCAACGCCGACCACGGTCAGGACCAGCGACACGATGATCGCGGCGAGCTGCATTGGGGGCTCCTCGGGCCTGCGAGGTGGGAATACCAGCTCTACTAAGCGGTAACTTATTAGTCCGCTGAGAGTACCCACTTATCCCGCCGCACTGTAGTCGCGCAGCCGGTGATCTGTGTCGCTCAGGCAAGCCTGCCCGGGCGGACCGCGCGGCGTCCGGCGAGAGCGGTCGGCAGGGTGCGGGCCAGGATCAGCAGGTCCAGTCCCAGCCAGTGTTGCTCCACATAGTGCAGATCGAGCACTGCCATCTCCTCCCAGGGGAGTTCCGAACGGCCACTGATCTGCCACAGCCCGGTGATTCCGGGGCGTACGCCGAGCCGTGCCCGGTCCGCATAGTCGGAGTCGTCCGGGCCCGGTGGCCGCGGGCCGACCAGGGACATCTCGCCGCGCGCCACATTGATCAGCTGTGGGAGTTTGTCCAGGAAGTGGCGGCGCAGTGGCCGTCCGACGGGCGTGGGGTCCAGGTCGCCTGCCCGCTTCGTGCGGAACGTCAGCATCGCAAACGTACGGCCGCCGAGGCCGGTGCGGTCCTGGCGGGCCAGGATGCCGCCGGGGGAGGTCACCGCGACGGCGGCGGCGACAGCGAGCAGCAGAGGGGACAGGAGGAGCAGCAGAAACAGACTGCCCGCCAGGTCGACGGCTCGCTTCGCAGGCATGGACCAGGCCCCTTCGTCGCGATCTTCGTCATGATTGATGTCTCTTGACCGTTTTTTGCGGCTATGACTCTCGCATGTGAAGGCCGCTCGAGCCGACGCGCCACGCCTGTCCCGCGAGGCCGTGCAAGGCTGCACATAAGCGCCGGATAAAAGTTGAGTGGGGTCGACTCAGGTCTGTTGACTTCGGTGGAGCCGGTCATGCATCCTTGAGCCAGATCTACTCAAGTCAGCTGGAGGAATTGAAATGGCACGTGCGGTCGGCATCGACCTGGGCACGACTAACTCCGTCGTCAGCGTTCTGGAGGGCGGCGAGCCCACCGTCATCACCAACGCCGAGGGTGCCAGGACCACGCCGTCCGTCGTCGCCTTCGCGAAGAACGGTGAGGTGCTGGTCGGCGAGGTTGCGAAGCGTCAGGCAGTCACGAACGTCGACAGGACCATCCGGTCGGTCAAGCGCCACATGGGCACCGACTGGAAGATCGAGCTCGACGGGAAGACCTTCAACCCGCAGCAGATGAGCGCCTTCATCCTGCAGAAGCTGAAGCGCGACGCGGAGTCCTACCTCGGCGAGAAGGTCACCGACGCGGTGATCACGGTCCCGGCGTACTTCAACGACTCCGAGCGCCAGGCCACCAAGGAGGCCGGCGAGATCGCGGGTCTGAACGTCCTGCGTATCGTCAACGAGCCGACTGCGGCCGCCCTGGCCTACGGCCTGGACAAGGACGACCAGACCATCCTTGTCTTCGACCTCGGTGGCGGCACCTTCGACGTCTCGCTGCTCGAGATCGGCGACGGCGTCGTCGAGGTGAAGGCGACCAACGGTGACAACCACCTCGGTGGTGACGACTGGGACCAGCGCGTCGTCGACTACCTGGTGAAGCAGTTCGCCAACGGGCACGGCGTCGACCTGTCCAAGGACAAGATGGCTCTCCAGCGTCTGCGCGAGGCCGCGGAGAAGGCGAAGATCGAGCTGTCGTCCTCGACCGAGACGACGATCAACCTCCCGTACATCACGGCCTCCGCCGAGGGCCCGCTGCACCTGGACGAGAAGCTCACGCGCGCCCAGTTCCAGCAGCTCACCGCGGACCTGCTCGAGCGCTGCAAGACCCCGTTCCACAACGTCATCAAGGATGCCGGCATCCAGCTGTCCGAGATCGACCACGTGGTGCTGGTCGGCGGCTCGACCCGGATGCCCGCCGTCGCCGAGCTCGTCAAGGAGCTGACCGGCGGTCAGGACGCCAACAAGGGTGTGAACCCCGACGAGGTCGTCGCCATCGGCGCCGCCCTCCAGGCCGGTGTCCTCAAGGGTGAGGTCAAGGACGTCCTGCTCCTCGACGTGACCCCGCTGTCCCTCGGTATCGAGACCAAGGGTGGCATCATGACCAAGCTCATCGAGCGCAACACCACGATCCCGACCAAGCGGTCCGAGATCTTCACGACGGCCGAGGACAACCAGCCGTCCGTGCA
>NZ_JBSFMS010000193.1:0-9040 GCF_053599675.1 Streptomyces sp. NPDC000880
GGCCAGCTCCCGGCGCATGCACACCCGCGGCCAGTGGTCCAGGCCGTACCGGGCCTCCGCGCGTCTGATCTCCCTCAGTCCTTCGGTGAGTTCGGGTCGGCAAAGAAGTCGCCGCCGTGGAAGGCGATCTTGTCCTTGAGGCCGAGTCCGCCGATGTGGTCCTCGTACGCCGGCTGCACGGTCGGCAGGTCGAAGACAGTGCCGGTCAGGTGCGGGTGGGCGTCGATGATGGTGGCGAGGAGGTTGCCGCGCGCGCCGCCGACGTCGGTGACGGTCTTGACGGAGCTCCAGTCGAACTCCTTGGCGAGCTCCGGGCCGACGGCCCAGTTGAGCGCGTCCATCATGGCGACGAAGTCGCGCATCTGCTCTTCGCTCTTGTACAGGTGCTTGAACATGTTGTCGTCGCCGTGGCCCTCGATCTGCGACTCACCGGTCTTCAGCGACTCGGTGAAGCCGGCCCACGCCGGGTACAGGACGGCGTTGGAGCGGTCGAGGAAGCGGCCGACGTAGGTGCGCTTGCCCTTGACCAGGTGGGTTTCGGCCGCCTCGGAGTTGCCGTACTTGCCGTCCTTGCGCTCGAGCAGTCCGAGCCGGACCAGCGCGTTGAGGAACTCGCGGGAGCCGCGCGAGTGCAGGCCCAGCCGCTCGCGGATCTCCCCCTCGGTCGCAGGCCCGGTCTCGCTCAGCTTGGTGAAGAGCTCGAGTTCGGTGGCCGTCAGCAGGACCTTGGCGCTTCCGAAGGCCATACCCAGTCCGACGATGTCTTGGAGGCTCAGCGAACCCTGCTTTTCGGGTGTGCTTGTCATGCGCCAGGTCCTTTCCCGGTGTGACAAAGAGACGTGTCTGCGCCGTGGCCTCCCGCTACGCCGAAAACGGCGCTGTGAGAGCCGGGAGCACTATTGGTGGCGCGCCTCGAAGACCCCTGGAGACCGGACAGAACCCCGCGCACGAAGCTGGTCCCGATATCGGGCCATTGAGGGGCCCGTGGAGGGGTCCATCGATCTTCGAGTGGATCTCCAGCGCCTTGCGGTAGCCATGGATCAGCTCCGTGCCCGATAACGGCCGGGGCTGGACCTGTTGCCGAGCCGGCCGCGGCCGGGAAAACGGAGCATGGCATGGAGTTGGGACTGACCGGCAAGGTCGTGCTGCTCACCGGGGGCAGCGGCGGTATCGGCCGACCTCTCGCGCGCTCCTTCGGCCGTGAGGGAGCCAGGGTGGCGCTGACCTATCTACGGCGCGCGGACGCCGCCAAGGACGTGGCGGCGTCGATCGAGGAGGCGGGCGGCGAAGCGCTGCCGGTCCAGCTCGATCTGACAGACCGTCCGTCCATCGACGCCGCGGTGGGTCATGTCGTGGACAGATGGGGCGGGATCGACATTCTCGTGGTCAACGCATCGGCCACCGGCGGCCCGAACCCCAAGCCCGTGGGGTTCGAGGAGATCTCCGCCGACAGGTGGCTGCCGTTGCTGCGATCCGAGGTGGAGGGCGCCTTCCACACGGTTCAGGCGGTGCTGCCGGTGATGAAGTCCCGTGACTGGGGCCGCATCGTGTTCATGTCGGCAAGCATCGTGCACCGCGGCCGCAAGGGCGAAGAGGCCTACACGGCGAGCAAGGCGGCGCTGCACGGGCTCAGCCGCACCCTGGCCACCGAGCTGTTCACCGACAACATCTTCAGCAATGTGGTGGCCCCCGGGCCCACGGTCACCGAAGGGCTGCTCGGCAAGCTTCCCGACAGCCTCAGGCAGCGCATCGCGGACGTCACTCCCGAGGAGGCCAAGCGCCTGCTCAACGAGGGCATGCCGCATCTGCGGTTCTCCACCGTCGACGACGTCAACAACACGGTGCTGTTCCTGGCCTCCGCGGCCAACGGCAACATCACCGGAAATGTGATCAACGTCGACGGCGGCCACTGATCGCCTGCGGCGCGAGCCGTTCACGACCGCTCCGAAGGACAGTGCCGAAGTCCGCACACACCGTGCCGACGAGAAGGCGACAGGAGGTCACGAGTGACGTTCTCCCCGCTCGGCGCGCTGCGCCGGCTCAACCCTTTCCACTGGTCCGCCGGCCTGGTCATACGCGGCATGGCGGAGCTGCGCATCGCCGACCACTTGGCCGAGAAGCCGCGTACGGCGTCCGAACTGGCCTCCGCGGTCGGCGCGCACGAGCCGAGCCTGACCCGCTTTCTGCGAGTGTGCGAACTGCATGAACTGATCGTCCCCGTCGCCCCGGACCGCTGGCAGCTGACCGCGGCGGGTGAACTGCTGCGCTCCGACGTGCCGTCGCTGCGCGGGTTCTCCATCGCGGTCAACGCGCCCGGAATGACCCGCCCTTGGGAGCGGATCGCCGAGGTGGTGCGTACCGGCGAGCCGGCCACGCGGGCGGTGTGGGGCATGGACCACTGGGAGTACTACGCCGCCAATCCCGAGGAGGCGCGCAGTTACGCCGAGACCTCGGCGTCGCTGTCGCTGGAGGCCGCCGACGCGCTGGTGGCCAGCTACAACTTCGCCGGCGCCGAAACGATCGTGGACATCGGCGGCAGCCCCGGCACCGTGCTGAACCGGCTGCTCGGCGAGGTGCCGGCTGCCCGCGGGGTGCTGCTCGACCTCGACTGGGCGGTGCCCTACGCCGAAGAGACGCTCGGCGCTTTCGCCGACCGGGCCGATGTGATCGCCGGGGACTTCCTGAGCGAGGTACCGGCCGGCGGCTCGCACTATCTGCTCAAGAACGTGCTGTGCGATCTCGACGACGCGGGCGCCGCGCGGCTGCTGGCCAATGTCTTCGAGGCCGCGCCCGCGGGGAGCCGGCTGCTGCTCCTGGACTGGGAGTACACCGAGCACTCCTCGCACGTCCACGCCAATGACGTGGAATTCATGGTGCTGACCGGAGGCCGTGCGCGGACGCCTGACGAGTACGAAGGCCTGCTGGCCAAGGCCGGGTTCGGCCCGGCCACGCGGCTGCCCCTGGCCGGCCATGAGCGGGCCCCCATCGTGTTGCTCGAATCCGTCCGCCCCTGAGGCCGGAGGAGAATCAGAGGTGGTATGTGATGACCAGTGAAGTAACGGCAGGTCAGGTTCCCGCGTGCGAGGGCGCCCCGGTGATAGGGCAGCCGCCCGCGCAGGCGGTGGCCGAACTCGGCTGGGGCATGTGGGCGAGCGCGACCGTGCAGGCCGCGGCCCAACTGCGCCTGGCGGACGCGGTGGACGACAAACCGGTCACGGTGGAGGAGCTGGCGACGGCCGTCGGCGCCGATGCCCCGGCGCTCACCCGGCTGATGCGGGCGCTGGTCGGGTTCGGCATCTTCCGTCAGGAGGGACCCGGCAGGTACTCGCACAGCGAGGCGTCGCGCGCCATGCGCTCGGACGCCCCGGCGTCGCTGACCGACATCATGCTGACCGGCGGCAGCTGGGGCTGGGCGATGTGGGGCAAGCTCGCCGAAAGCGTCCGCAGCGGCAAGTGCGCCTTCCAGGAGACGTACGGCAAGGACCTGTTCACCTATTTCCACGAGGACGACAACGCGGCGGGCGAGCAGTGCCTGCGTGGTTACGCGGCGCAGTCCCAGGCGATGAATCCGGGGGTCGTCAAGGCGCTCGATCTGAGCGGCGCGAATACCTTCTGCGATGTCGGCGGCGGTCACGGCAGCCTGGTGCGGAGCCTGTTGGAGGGCAATCCGCACGTTAACGCCGTGCTCTACGACCGGCCGCACGCGATCGACGCCGCGCTGCCCGAGCTGCGCGAGGGCGGTTCGCTCGGCGGTCGCTGTGAACTCGTGATCGGCGACTGCTTCGAGCGGGTGCCGGCGGCGGACGTCCATCTGATCCGCCAGGTGCTCCACATGTGGGAGGACGACGCCTGCGACAAGGTGCTGCGCAACTGCGTGGCCGCCGGGCACTCCGGCGGCCGGGTGGTGTTGCTCGAGCAGTTGGTCGCGGACCCGCCGGAGACTCCCTGGGACGCCCTGATGGACCTGCACATGCTGCTGGTGATGGGTGGCTGGGAACGCACTGCGGACGAGTACCGCGTCATGTTCGAAAGGGCCGGCATGGAGTTCACCGGCGTCACTCCCACGGGTACGCCGCTTCGGCTGATCGAGGGCAGGATCCCGTAGTGAACGGCTTATCCGGGTTCCAGGAGCGCGACGCGTTGGCCGGTGCACCCCTCGGGGCGCACCGGCCAGCTTGCGCTGGTCATTTCCTCGCCCGGCCCGCGGCGCGCAGCTTCGCGGTCTCCTCCTGGGTGACCGGGGCGGCGCCGCGCATGAAGTCGACGACGGTCCGCAGCTCTTCCTCGCCGTACTTCTCACAGAGCTGGACGAGCGCGGATCCGAGCCCTTCGAAGAGCGGGAAGATCTGCGCCTCGACGTTGGGCAGCGGGGTCACGATGACCCGCCTGCGGTCCTTGGGGTCCTTGTCCCTGCGTACGAAACCGGCCGCTTCCAGCCGGTCGATCACGCCGGTAATGGCGCCGGTGGTGACGCCGTTCTCCTCGGTGAGCCGGCCCGCGCTCATGGGCCCCCGCTCGACGAGGGCGCCCAGGCAGTTCAGGTCGAGCACGCTCATCCCGAGCCGGTCGGCCACCGCCTGGTGGAAGAGGACCGACCGGGAGACCAGGTTGCGAAGCTCCCGGTCAAGATCCCGCACCAGTGCCTCACGGCCCTCGCTTGACATGTGTCCCGCCTTCCGTATCATCTAGCTTAGTCATTATCTTAGTGACTAAGACACTCACATCGAGAGAGTTTTAGTCACTGATCGACTCGGCCTCAGTTTAATCCCGGCCGGGTTCCACCGGACGCAGTGAAGATCACCGAAAGGTCGCATCATGTCCGAGTCCCCTGCCGTTCAGGCAACCGCCGTCGGGGCTGATCCACAGCGCAAGAAAGCGCTCATCGTGGTGCTCTTCGCGGCGTTCATGGATCTCCTCGACTCCACGATCGTCAACATCGCCATCCCGCCGATCCAGCGAGACCTGGGCGCGAGTTACTCGGCCGTGCAGTGGGTGGTGGCCGCGTATCTGCTGTCCTTCGCCGTGCTGCTGATCCTGGGCGGGCGGCTGGGCGACATGTTCGGCCGCAAGAAGCTGTTCCTGATCGGCGTCGCCGCGTTCACCGTGACATCGGCGCTGTGCGGGATGGCCCAGAGCCCGGAGATGCTGATCGCCTCTCGTGCCCTGCAGGGCGCGTCCGCGGCGCTGATGGTGCCGCAGGTGCTCTCCATCATCACCGCGACCTTCCCGCCGAAAGAGCGCGGCGCCGCACTGGGCGCGTTCGGTGGCGTCGCCGGTCTGGCCACTGTCGGCGGACCGATCGTCGGCGCCGTACTGATCAACGCCGACTTCTTCGACCTCGGCTGGCGGGTCATCTTCCTGCTCAACATCCCCGTCGGCATCCTGTTGCTGGTCGCCGCCACCGCGGTGGTACGCGACTCCAAGTCCCCGCAGCCCATCAAGCTCGACGTGGTCGGCACCCTGCTCGTCACCGTCGGGCTGTTGCTGCTGCTCTTCCCGCTCGTACAGGGGCGTGAGGCGGGCTGGCCCGCCTGGGCCTTCGTCTCGCTGCTCGCCTCCGCGCCGGTGCTGGTGATCTTCGCGCTGCACCAGAAGCGGCGGCACACCGCGAGCGGCTCGGCCCTGATCGTCCCGGGGCTGTTCCGCAGCCGTTCGTTCTCCGCCGGCCTGGTGGCGAACATCGTCTTCTTCGCCGTGGTGATCGGGCACTTCCTGATCTTCATCATCTTCCTGCAGACGGGCCTCGGGTTCTCCACCCTGCGAGCGGGTCTGACCGGTCTGCCGTGGTCCTTCGGCGTCAGCTTCGGCGCCGCGTTCTCGGCGACCGTGCTCACGGCCAAGCTGGGCCGGAAGGTGCTGGTCATCGGTGCGGTGCTGCTCGCCGCCGGTCTGTACGGAATCTCACTGACCATCGAGTGGCGCGGCGACCAGATCGGCTCGTGGTGGCTGCTGCCGACCCTGCTCGTCGGCGGTCTGGGGATGGGCATGATCATCGCCCCGATCCTGGACTTCATCCTCTCCGACGTGCCGACGGAGCACTCCGGCGCCGGTTCCGGTGTGGTCAACGCGGTCCAGCAGGTCGGTGGAGCCATCGGCATCGCCGTCATCGGCGCGATCTTCCTCGGCTTCCTCGGCGGCGCCGCGGACAGCGCGACCAAGGACGTCACGCCACAGCTGCGGGCCGGTCTGGAGAAGGCCGCGGTCGCGGAGAGCCGGCGGGGCGAGATCACCACCTCCTTCGCCCAGTGCTTCGCGGACCGCACCTCAGCGGCGGACCCGAGCGAGACCCCGATGAGCTGCGAGGCCCTGAACTCCGTGCAGGGCGCGGGTGTTCAGGCCGCGATCGGCGAAGCGGCGCAGGACGCACGGCGGATCGCCTTCAGCACCGCCCTGCAGCGCACGATCCTCGCTCAGATCGGCCTTGTCGCCCTGGTCTTCCTGCTGATCTTCCTGCTGCCGCGCAAGGCCCAGCACCACGAGGAGAACTTCGAGGACGAAGAGGAGGCCGGCGAGAGCGCGCAAGTCCCGGGCCAGGCTTCCGAATCCACCACGGCAACATCCCCGCAGAGCACGTCCTGACACGCTCCCTCGGGGTCCCGCGGCACGGTCCGCGGGACCCCTCCCACCCCCGTCGAGGAGGTCCACCCCATGTCGGAACAGAACACGGAACAGGTTCAGGTGCTGATCGTCGGCGGCGCGGTCGTCGGTCTGTCCACCGCGCTGTTCCTCGCCCGCAAGGGCATACGCACCCTGCTGGTCGAGCGCCACCCGAGCGCCCTGCTGCACCCGCGGGCCCGGGTCATCAACCCCCGTACCGTCGAGGTCTACCGCGCGGCCGGTCTCGAGGACGCGATCTTCGCCGACCGGTCCCTGACATCCGATCTCAGCGTCAAGCTCATGGTCCGTGCCGAGAACCTGGCGGGCCCCGAGATCTTCTCCGCCCCCATGCAGGACGAGGCGCCGGAGCTGAACTCCACGGTCACGCCCGTCACCTGGTGCTCCATCGACCAGGACAAGCTGGAGCGCATCGTGGCGGCCCGCGCCGCCGACGAGGGCGCCGACATCCGCTGGTCCACCGAGCTGGTGTCCTTCGAGCAGCCCGCCGGCGGCGACAAGGTGTCCGCGGTCATCCGCGACACCGTCACCGGTGAGGAGCACACCGTCCACGCCGACTACCTGGTGGGCGCGGACGGCAGCCGCAGTGCGGTACGGGACCGGCTCGGCATCGCCGCCGAGGGCCCCGGCACCCTGGTGCACACCGTGAGTGTGGTCTTCAAGGCCGACCTGACCGGTCCGCTGCGCGGCCGTGACCTCGGGCTCGGCTACTTCGACCAGCCCGACAGCGGCACCCTGCTGATGCCGCTGGACGGTTCCCGCTGGGTCTTCTACACGCCGTATCACCCCGAACGGGGCGAGCGGCTCGAGGACTTCGACGAGGCCCGCTGCATCGAGGCCATCCGCGCGGCCGTCGGTGTGCCCGATCTCCTTGTCGAGGGCCTCGAGGTGCAGATCGACAAGACCGGCGAGAAGATCCTCGGCTTCGAGATCGCCGCCCAGCTGGCCGAGCGGTTCCGCGACGGCCGGGTCTTCCTGGTCGGCGACGCGGCCCACTCGATGCCGCCCACCGGTGCGTTCGGCGCCAGCACCGGAATCCAGGACGCGCACAACCTGGCCTGGAAGCTGGCCGCCGTGCTCGACCGCACCGCCGGCCCCGGGCTGCTCGACACCTACGAGGCGGAACGCCGTCCCCTCGCCCGCTTCACGATCGACTACGCGCTGGCCGAACTGCAGGGCCGCTCCGGCGACGGCAGCGAAGACGGCCAGCAGGTCAGCTACGCCGCGGCCATTCTCGGCTACCGCTACGGGACGGGCGCGCTCCTTCCCGAGAAGGACGACGAGCAGGCGCCGCCCGCGACGGACCCGCGCCGTCTTGGCCGCCCCGGCACCCGCGCGCCCCATCTGGCGCTGCGCCGCGACGGCAAGGAGCTGTCCGTACTCGACCTCTTCGGCGACTCGCTGGTGCTGCTCACCGGCCCCGAGGGGACCGGCTGGGAGCACGCGGCGGGACCCGCCGCACAGCGGCTGGGCGTCGACCTCGACGTCCACCGGGTGGGCAACGGCATAGCGCCCGCGGACCCGGAGTACTCCTGGACCGCCACGTACCCGGTGGGCCAGGACGGAGCGGTGCTGGTGCGGCCGGACGGATTTGTGGCCTGGCGCAGCGACGGCGCTGCCGCCGAGCCGCAGCAGGAACTCGAAAAGGTCCTGGGCCACGTGCTCGACCGGCTCGTTTGAAGCAAGACGTGTGAAGAGACAGAAGGGGTTGATCCATCATGGCCAAGGACCAGGAACAGCAGTTCAGCGAGGCTCTGGGGTCCGTCACGGCCGGGCTGCTGAAGTTCGTCGGAGGGGCGTCCGAACTGACCCTCGCCGCCGAGGAGAAGAACAGCGACGATCTGTACCGCGGGCGATTCTCCGGGCTGGTCCCCGAAGTGCGGGCAGCCGCCGGCGTGGTGACCGTGCGCTACCCGCGCCGCCTGCACCCGTTCACGATCCGCCGGCACAGCGGGCAGCTGACCGTCAACGCGTCGGTGCCGTGGGCAGTGGAGATCGACGGCGGCGCCGGGCGGGTCACCGCCGACCTGTCGTCGCTTCAGCTGACCCGGCTCGACCTCGGCGGCGGCGCCAGCCATGTGTCGATCGTCCTGCCCAGGCCCAGCGGCACGGTGCGCGTCCGGATCGCGGGCGGGGCGAGCAATGTCACCCTCCGCCGGCCGCAGGACGTGCCCGCGCGGGTGAAGGTCACCGGCGGCGCCTCCCATCTGACCCTCGACAGCCAGTACCTGGACGCTGTCGGCGGCGGACTCGAACTGGCCCTGCCGGAGTTCGAGACCGCCGAAGACCGGTACGACATCGAGGTCGTCGGAGGCGCAAGCTCCCTCACCGTCGACCGCCCCTAACACCAGGGACACAGGCGTCCGAGGCGGTCGGTGGACAGGTCCACGTCCATATAGGCGAGGACGGGCGCGTCGGAGTGCGA
>NZ_JBSFMS010000194.1:0-9000 GCF_053599675.1 Streptomyces sp. NPDC000880
AGGTGAAGATGTCCTTCGAGGTGGGCTTGGCGAAGGTGTGGCCGCCGGTGAAGGTCAGCACGTCGCCGCTCACCCGCCCCGTGCGCACCCCGCCGCCGCGGCTCCCTGCACCGAGGTCACCTCGCGATGCCGGTCCGGCCGGCCCCGTCGGCCCGCTCTTTCGGGCTGGGGGTCCCCCAGCCCGGAGGGGAGAGGGTCCGGGGGCCGGCCCCCGGGATGACACAGCACCGTAAGACAGAGAAGGGGTAGCGATGCCGATCGACGAGGAGCTCCTCGCGTTTCCGTTCCAGGCCCCCCCGCCCGAGGGCTTCGAGCCGCCGGAGGAGTTCTCCCGCCTGCGCGACAAGGCACCGGTCAGCCGGGTGACCCTGCCGACCGGTGACCGGGCCTGGCTGCTGACCCGTTACGCGGACGTGCGCCAGGCGCTGGTCGACCCGCGCCTGAGCCGCGCCGCGGCCGAGCAGTCCGGCGCGCCGCGGATGGGCAACACCAGCCCCGGGCCCAAGACCATCCTCGGCATGGACCCGCCCGACCACTCCCGGCTGCGCCGCCTGGTGATGCAGGCCTTCACCGCCCGCCGGGTGGAGTCGCTGCGGCCGCGGATCCAGCAACTCGCCGACGAGCAGGCCGGACTGGTGCTGGTGGCCCCGCACCCGGTCGACCTGATGTCGTGCTTCGCGCTCAGCCTGCCGATCAAGGTCATCTTCGAACTCCTCGGAGTCCCGTACGAGGATTGCGACCGGCTGCATGCGTGGAGTGAGGTCATCTTCAGCCTCGGCGGCCACACCCGGGAGGAAGTCGGCGAGGCCCGCGGCAACATCGTCGGCTATCTGCGCGGCCTGATCGAGGCGCGCCGGCAGGAGCCCACCGACGATCTGCTCGGCGTCCTGGTGCACGCCCGCGACGAAGGACAGTCGCTGTCCGAGGAGGAACTCCTCGACTTCGCGATGATCCTGATGACGGTGGGGCACCAGTCCACCTCCAACTCCCTGGGCATCGCACTGTTCACCCTGCTCCAGCACCCCGAGCAGCTGGAGCTGCTGCGCAAGAAGCCGGAGCTGGTGCCCGGCGCGGTCGAGGAACTGCTGCGTCACAACCCCTTCGTCTTCACCGGCACCCAGCTGCGGGTGGCCACCGAGGACGTCGAGATCGGTGGCGTGACCATCCGCGCGGGCGAAGCGGTGATCGCCGCGCTCGGATCGGCCAACCACGACGAAGAGATCTTCGCCGACCCCGACCGGTTCGACGTGGAGCGCACCCCGAACGTTCATCTGTCCTTCGGCTACGGCGTGCACCACTGCCTCGGGGCTCAACTCGCCCGGCTCGAGATGCAGATCGCCCTGCGGACACTGATCGAGAAGCTGCCGGACACCCTGCGGCTCGCCGTCCCGGTGGAGTGGCTGACCTGGAAGACGGGTCTCACCGCCCGGGCGCTGGCGAACCTCCCGGTCACCTGGTGAAGGCGGGCGGATCATGACAACGTCCACGCCCCAGTGGCGGATCGCGGTGGACCGCGCGTGCAAGCGCAGCGGCATCTGCACCGCACAGGCCCCGCGCTATTTCACAGTCGACGCCTTGCTGCGCACCCGTCCGGTCGACGAACTCGTAGACCCGGACGGAGAGTTGATCGAAGTCGTTGAAGCCTGCCCGGCGGAGGCCATCTCCGTCACCGACCAGCACACCGGTCGGTCCGTCGTACCCAACGAGGAGTGACCATGTCCGGCAGACCGTCGACCACTCGACGCCGGCTGCTCATGGGCACCGGTGCGGTGACAGCCGCCGGCCTGACCACGGCTGTCACCGCACCGGACGCCGACGCCGCCGCGCACCCGAACGCCGTCGGCCCGGCGGGCGCGTGGGCCGTGCAGGTGAGCATCGACCAGCGGCCCGGCGAGACCGAACGAGCGCACTTCTCGTTCGGCGCCGACGGGCAGCTCGTGGTACAGACCATCAACGCATCGCACACCGGGCTCGGCCTCTGGCGCAGGACGAGCGAGACCGGATTCGTCTTCGTACTGCGCCATCTGTGGACCGACGGCCTCGGCGCCTTCCAGTACGAGGTCAGGATCCGGCACGAAGCAAAGCTGACCTCGCCGACGACCTTCGTCTCGGAGGGGACAGGGACCGCCGTCGACGCCGACGGCAAGGTCCTGCTGACGGTGCACGCCACGGTGACTGCCACCCGCTTCGGCATCGACGACCTTTGAGGAGAGACCAACATGTGCGGCATCGCTGGGTGGGTGGACTTCACACGTGATCTGCGCCAAGAGGCCACCGCCGTACGGGCGATGACCGACACGATGGCACTGCGGGGGCCGGACGCGGGTGACGTCTGGATCACCGAGCACGCTGCCCTCGGCCACCGGCGGCTGTCCATCATCGACCTCGAAGGCGGCCGCCAGCCCATGGTGGCCGAGGAGAACGGCCGCGTCCTGGCCGCACTCACCTACAGCGGAGAGGTCTACAACTTCCGGGAGCTGAGGGAGGAACTGGTCGGCCGCGGCCACCGGTTCCGCACCCGCAGCGACACCGAAGTGGTCCTGCGCGCCTACCTGGAGTGGGGCGAGGGGTTCGTCGAGCGGCTCAACGGCATGTACGCCTTCGCCATCTGGGACGCCCGCAGCGAAGAACTCCTGCTCGTACGCGACCGGGTGGGCATCAAGCCCCTCTACTACCAGCAACTGCCCGGCGGTGGCGTCCTCTTCGGCTCCGAGCCCAAGGCCATCCTGGCCAACCGGCTCGCGAGCCGCACCGTCGACGCCGACGGCCTGCGGGAGATCCTCGCCGGCACCAAGGCTCCCGGTGTCGGCGCCATCCGCGACATGCCGGAGCTGACCCCCGGATACGTACTCAAGGTCGGCCGGAACGGCAGCACGCAGCGCAGGTACTGGAAGCTGGAGGCGCACGAGCACGAGGACGACCTCCCCACCACGATCCGCACCGTCCGCGAACTGCTCGAGGACATCGTCACCCGGCAGATCGTCAGCGATGTGCCGCTGTGCACCATGCTCTCCGGCGGCCTCGACTCCAGCACCCTGACCGCACTCGCCGCCATCGCCAAAAGGCAGGACGGCAGCGGAAAGGTCCGCTCGTTCGCCGTCGACTTCGCCGGCTATCTTGACAACTTCGAACCCGACCTCACCCACCCGACACCCGACTCCCCGTACGTCCACGAGGTCGTCGAGCACGTCGGCGCGGACCACAACCACATCGTGCTCGGCAACGACGACATGATCGAGGCGTCCGTGCGGCGCGAGGTGGTCAGGGCCATGGACTGGCCGGTCCTCATTGCAGGCCCCGGCAGCATGGACATCTCGCTCTACCTGCTCTTCCGCGCGATCCGCGGCCAGTCCACCGTCGCGCTGACCGGCGAGTCCGCCGACGAACTGTTCGGCGGCTATCCGTGGTTCCACCACCCGGAGTACGGCCGGCCCGGCACCCTGCCGTGGACCCTCGCCCACAATCTCGGGCTGCCCGCGCTGTTCGGACCGCTCTCCGCCCACCTGGACGTCCCCTCCTACCAGGGGGACCAGTACCGCCAGGCCGTCTCGGGGATGCCGAACCTGCCGGGCGAGAGCGGCCGGGACAAGCAGTTCCGCGAATGCACCTACTTCTTCCTCACCCGCTTCATGCGCACCCTGCTGGACCGCAAGGACCGCCTCAGCATGGCGCTGGGCCTGGAGGTGCGGGTGCCGTTCTGCGACCACCGGCTCCAGGAGTACGTCTTCAATGCGCCCCGCGAGTTCAAGACCTTCGACGGCCAGTGGAAGAGCCTGCTGCGGGCGGCGGTCAAGGACCTGCTGCCCGAGTCCATCCTGAACCGCCCCAAGACGGGGTACCCGATCTCCAACGACACCGCCTACGACGCCTACGTACAGGAGCAGTTCGGCAAACTGCTGGCGGCCGGCGACGCCCCGGTGCTGCCACTGCTCAACCCGACCGTCGTCGAGGACGTCCGGCGGGACCAGACGGCGGCCGGCAAGCTCACCCGTATCGAGGTCGACATGGCCCTGCACATCAACGAGTGGCTGTCCGCCTACGACCTGGTCCTCGACTTCTGAGACCTTTGGTGCAGCACGACGGTGCCCCCGGCCGCATGGCCGGGGGCACCGTCGTATGTGCCTGCCGTCACCAGGTCACGGGCAGCGTCTGTGGCCGCTTGAACGCCATGCCCCGCACCCACTCCAGCTCCTCGGCGGGCACCGCGAGCCGCAGCCCCGGGAACCGGTCGAGGAGCGCGCCCAGCGCCTCCTGCAGCTCGATCCGGCCCAGCTGCGCACCCAGGCAGTGGTGCAGCCCGTGCCCGAAGGTCAGATGCGGGTTGTGCGAACGGGCGATGTCGACCTCGTCGGCCTGCGCGAAGACCGACCCGTCGCGGTTGGCGGAGGTGATCGCCGGCAGCACCGCCTCGCCCGCCCGGATCAGGGCGCCCCCCAGCTCCATGTCCTCGGTGGCGATCCGCATCGCGCCGGCGCCGCCGCCCGCCAGCGAGAAGCGGAACAGCTCCTCGACCGCGCCCGGCACCAACTCCCGGTCGGCGAGCAGCCGTTCCCACAGCTCCGGCTTGCGCAGCAGGGTGATCAGCGCCCCGACTATCTCGCCGGTCGTGGCGTGGTAGCCCGCCACCAGCAGAGTGTGCCCGAAGGCCAGCAACTCCTCCTCGGACAGCCGGTCGCCCTCCTCACGGGCGTCGATCAGCACGGTGAGAAGATCGTCCGCGGGCTTCGCCTTCTTCGCCTCGATCAGCTCGGCGAGATAGGCGTTGAGGCTGATACGCGCCTCCATGACCGTCTCGTGCGCGGCCGCGGACACGCTGAGCATGACGTCCGTCCACTCCCGAAACCGCTCATGGTCCCCGTACGGTACGCCGAGCAGCTCACAGATGACCGTGATGGGCAGCGGCTGCCCCAGATGCCCGATCAGATCGGCGGGCGCTCCCTGGGCGGCCATGCCCTCGACAAGCCGGTCGGCGGTCTGCCGCACCGCCGGGCGCAGCTGTTCGATCCGGCGCGCGGTGAACGCCTTGGTGACCAGCTTCCGCAGCCGGGTGTGCTCCGGCGGGTCCATGGTGAAGATGGATTTCGAGCCCTTGGCCACCGGCAGCAACCGCGGCGCGTCCGGCGCGGTCAGCGCGGCCTTGCTGAACCGCGGGTCCGCGAGCACATGACGTACGTCCTCGTACCGCGTCACCACCCATGCCCGGTGGCCCGTGGGCAGCGTCAGCGGTGCGACGGGCTCCGACTCGCGCAGCTTCGCGAACTCCGGCGCCGGCTCCAACGGGTCGGGCGCCGGCAGCGGAAAGGTGCGCGGAGGATCCTCAGCGGTCATCGCGTGACTCCTTCTGGTTCTGGCTGCATGTGTCGGTCGAGTTGGTCGAAGGGGGTGGGCGCACAGCGTCCAACGGATCGTGGCAGCCCCGGTTCGACCCGCGATGGAGCCCGGCTCGACGCGAGCGGGGACGTCGAGTCCGCTTCAAGGAACCCGTGTCAGCCTGCGCGGACATACGCGTATGAGGAGGACCGATGACAACGGACGCCACTTCTCCGGTGGCCCAGAAGCAGGAGCCGCAGCCCGGCCGGCGCACCTTCCTCGGCTGGCCACGCTGGTTCATCACCCTGTTCGGCACCGACATGTGGGAGCGGTTCAGCTTCTACGGAATGGCCGCGCTGCTCTTCCTGTATGCCTCCGAGCCGAAGGCCGACGGCGGCCTCGGCCTCGGCAACAGCACCGCGGCCGCCCTCTTCGGGGTCTACCTCTCCACCGTCTTCATGGCCTCGCTGCCCGGCGGCTGGATCGGCGACCGGATCCTCGGGGCGCGCAAGGCCGTGCTGTACGGCGGGATCACCATCGCTCTCGGCCACTGCTTCATGGCGGTGCCGAGCGTGCCCACGTTCTACGGAGGTCTCGGACTGCTGGCCGTGGGCACCGGCCTGCTCAAGCCGAACCTGGCCACCATGCTCGCCGCCTTCTATCCGCGCGACGCGCACGCCGAGCGCGACGCGGGCTTCTCCATCTTCTATATGAGCATCCAGATCAGCGCGGTCGTCGCACCGCTGGTGACCGGGGCGCTGGGTGAACTGGTCGACTGGCACCTGGGCTTCGGTGTGGCCGCGCTCGGCATGGCGATCGGTATCCTGCAGTACGTACGCGGCAGTGCGCACTTCGGTGAGGTGGGCCGCGAGCCCACACGCCGGGCCGGCGCGCAGGAGCGCCGACGGGTGGTGCGCGGCGCGCTGGTGATCTTCGCGGTGGTGGGCCTGATCCTGGGCGCGGACGCCGTCGCGGGGACCCTGAAGCTCCGTCATGTGCTGATGCTGGCTGGGATGTTCGCCATCGGCGCCACCGTCGCCTGCTTCTGGTATCTGCTGCGCAGCCGGGAGGTGACGGCCGAGGAGCGGCAGCGGGTGAAGGCGTACATCTGGGTCTTCCTGGCCGCCGCGATCTTCTGGATGATCTTTGTGCAGGGCGGCTCGGTCTTCAGCCTGTTCGCCAAGGTGTCGACCGACCGTACGCTGGGGAGCTTCACGATCCCCGCGAGCTGGTTCCAGTCCGCCGTGCCCCTGTTCATGATCGCGGTGGCGCCGGTGTTCGCCCGGCTGTGGGTGCGGCTGGGGGACCGGGTCGGCGCCCCGGCGAAACTCGCCTGCGGACTGGGCTTCATGGGCATGAGCCTGGTCGTGATGGCGCTGGCCACGGTCGCCGCATCGGACGGGAAGGATGTCACGCCGCTGTGGCTCCTGGTGGCGTATCTGTTCCAGGCCTGCGGCGAGATGTCATTCGCCCCGGTGGGGATGAGCGTCACCACCAAGGTGGCCCCGGCGACGTTCATCAGCCAGATGATCGGCGTCTTCTGGCTCGCGGCGGCGCTCGGCGCGGGGGTTGGCGGCCAGGCCGTCCGCTTCTCGGAGGACAACTTGCCGGGGCCGGGCTACTTCCTGGTGATGGCGGGGCTGGCCGCTGCGGTGGGCATAGCACTGGCCTGTGCCGCGGGCCGCCTGCGCCGCCGCCTGGGCGTCTAGGCCGACCCTGGCGCTCCGCCCCAGGGCCCGCGCCGCAATCGCCGGCGGGGCTTAGAACTCCTAACGAAATGATCTTTGCGATGGTTGAATCACTCCGGGCTGTTGATCCGGGGGTGTGGGGTGGCTCGACCGAAGCCGTGGCATGTCGAGGACGAGCTGTGGGCGGTGGTCGAACCGCTGCTGCCGAAAGTGGAGCGTCGGACACGTCATCCCGGACGGAAGCGGCATCCGGATCGGCTGGTGTTCCAGGGCATCCTGTTCGTGCTGCACACCGGCATCGCCTGGGAACACCTGCCGTTGGAGCTCGGCTTCGGATCGGGCATGACGTGCTGGCGCCGACTTGCCGAGTGGACCGAGGCGGCGTGTGGCCCCGGCTCCACGAAGCCCTCCTCGTCAGGCTCCGCCGCGCGAACGCTCTGGACTTTCCTCGGGCTGCGGTGGACGGCTCCCACTCCGGGCGTTAAAGGGGGCCCGAAGACGGGACGAAGCCCCCTGTTGACCGGGACAGGACGGGCAGCAGGCACCACCTGATCACCGACGCCAACGGCATCCCGCTCGCCGCCGGCTTGACCGGCGGCAACCGCAACGAGGTCACCCAACTCATTCCGCTGCTCCAGGCGGTGCAGCCAGTGCGGGGCAAGCGCGGCCGGCCGCGCCACCGCCCGGACGCCATGCGAAGGGCGTCCTGACGACGATCTCGGCATCGAGGCCGGCGACCCACCTGGGGTTACGTCCCAGAACGTTGACCGTAACGCTGTTTCCCTCGTCATCGGCAAGGGAGATGAGCTCCCCCGGAACGATGTCGCCCATAGCTACCCCTTCATCGGCGAGTATCGCAAGATCCTCGTCCCGGCAGGGGTGCATCCACCATCCATTTTTTAGCGGTTCTTTGGTCGTCCGCGCGCGAAGTCCTTCGGGGGTTGCCATGAGGCGTGTAGAGGCGTGTGCCAGCAGAGGTCGGGGGCGAAGTCCAGACGGAAGCCGGTGCCGTCCAGTCAGGCGCATCTTGATCAGCCGGATGCAGCGAGATCTGTGAGCGGGTCTCCGGTGAGCCGGAAGACCGACAACTCATCAAGGGGAACGGCGCCCAGCGACTTGTAGAAGTTGATCGCGGGTTCGTTCCAGTTCAGCACCCACCACTCGAGCCGACGGTAGCCGCGATCTGCGCAGATCCGGGCCAGCTCGCGCAGTAGCGCCTTGCCCAGGCCACTGCCCCTGGCCTGAGGCCGTACGTAGAGGTCCTCCAGGTGGATGCCAGTGCCCTGCCAGGTGGAGAAACTGAGGTACCACAGGGCGAACCCGAGAAGCTCGCCCGTTCCGTCGTCCTCAACCAGGTGCGCGAAAGCGATCGGTTGCGCCCCGAACAGCGCAGTGTGCAGGTCCTCTTCGGTGATGTGCACCGCATGCGCGACCCTCTCGTACTCCGCAAGATCACGGATCATCTTGCGTATAGCGGGGACGTCGTCGACGCGGCAAGCACGGATCATGCCCGCAGTCTAAAAGAGCGATCAGTGGCAGCAACCCCGATTTTTCCGAAGGTCCCGACCATGAAGTTGGTTGTCTTCGGAAGCCCTTCGGGTTGACCTTGGGCTGCTTCTGCCTGTCGCAGCGTTACAGGTCGAGGGTAGGTCGAGGTCTACTTCTCCGTCGTCCAACGCAAGGTCCTCACGCCCAACGACTTCACCGACCTCAGCCAGGTCAGGAACCGGCTCCGAGCATTCGAAGATCGCTACAACGCCACAGCACAGCCGTTCCAGTGGAAGTTCACCACCTCCGACCTGGACGATCTGCTGGCCAGGCTCGACCGGGACACCACCGATCACCAGGAAGAATCCTCCGTCGGCCTGGCAGCATGATCAACCCGGGAAGGACTTCCAACGCCGACCACTTAGCCTCGATCCACCGGCGTGGTTTGAGAGTGATCTTCAGACCGGTTTCTTATCCGGTTTGGGTCGGTGTCCGGGGATGGGCGGGTGGTATC
>NZ_JBSFMS010000195.1:0-8642 GCF_053599675.1 Streptomyces sp. NPDC000880
CAAGCGACACACCGTCAGCGGCCTCGATCAGGTGATCCGTTGTCGTACTCATCAGGTGACTCCTACGGGGAGGTACACACCTAATTCATGACACTTCCAAGCGGAACTGAAACTCCTTTGGGTTGAACTTCGGTGGACAGGGCGGCTCTGCGTGCAATGGGGGTGGAAGTTTTCGGGAGCCCGGTTTGGGGAGTTGGGGTTATTGACGGGCGGGGGGTGCGGTGCATTCGGGGCTTGGGTGTTGGCTCGTGCAATGTGCCTTATTCGTCGTGACGGGGGTGGTCAGGGCGGTTGTTGTTCGGGGTCCGGTTCGAGGATTGAGCGGGCGGCGTTCGCGTAGCGGATGGCGGATCCTGCCGCTGCCTCCCCTTTCGGTGAAGCGCGGCGGCGGTCCGGCGTACCGCCGCGCATGCCCGCCGCCGCGGCGGGTACGACCCCTCCCGTACGGGGGCGTCGCGGGCTGAAGAGCGAGGGGTGTCGGAAGTGATTCGAAAGCTGCAGGCGGTCGCGCTGGACTGCGCCGATCCGGTACGGCTCGCGGAGTTCTACGCGGATCTGCTCGGTGGGCGGGTGGTCGCGGATCCGGAGGATCCCGACTGGGTCGAGGTGCACGGGTTCGAGGGGACGCCGCTGGCCTGCCAGCGGGTGGACGGCTACCGAGCGCCCGAATGGCCCGGCCAGGAGCGCCCGCAGCAGCTCCACCTGGACTTCGACGTGGACGACCTCGACGGCGAGGAGAAGCGGGCGCTCACCCTCGGCGCGACCGTGCTGGAGCGGACGGACCAGCTCCGCCCGGGGGCCAACTGGCGGATTTACGCGGACCCGGCCGGCCATCCGTTCTGCCTCTGCCTCCACTGAGTCCACCGGGCCCATCGCAGTCACTGAGGCGCGGCGTCAGGATCGGCCGTCGGGCGGGGACTTCGGCCCCGGGTTCGATCAGCCAGGCGCAGCCCAGCGACACGGCCAGCACCAGCGCGTCGACGCGGGTGTGGTGGGTTTGCGCAGTGGGTTTGTGCAATGTGCTTTAGAAGTCGATTGGTCCCGGTGCGCGATCGACCTCGCCAGCGCCCTCATCTGCTACCGCCTCTACACCAACTGAGGCGATTTTTTATTGGTTTGCCGCCGGCCAGCCCGGTCGGATAGGAAGCTTGCATGCTAAAGGGCGGCAAGGTCGGGCTCAGGGCCCGGCACGAGGACGACATCCCGATCCTGCAGGCCGAGCTCTACGACGACGTGGTCAACTCCTCGCGGGCCGAAGGCCGGCCGTGGCGGCCGATCACGCCCGGCTCGAAGGACTCGCCGCTCGTGGTGGACGACAAGGAACAGCGGCACGTCCCGTTCTCCGTGGTGGAGCTGGACGGCGGCACGCTGGTCGGCACCGCGTCGCTGTGGAGCATCGACAACCACAACCGGTCCGCGCACATCGGGCTGGGGCTGCTGCCGTCCTCCCGCGGCAAGGGCTACGGCACCGACGTGGTCGCGGTGCTTTGCCACTACGGTTTCGTCGTGCGCGGCCTGCAGCGGCTGCAGATCGAGACGCTGTCGGACAACGCCGCGATGCTGCGCTCCGCCGAGCGCAACGGCTTCGTCCGCGAGGGCGTGCTGCGCTCCTCGGCCTGGGTGATGGGCGGGTTCCTGGACGAGGTGCTGCTCGGGCTCCTCGTCCAGGACTGGAAGCCGGACTCGAAGGGCTAGGGCCTGTACGGCGGATCATGTGACTGGTTCGGGCCGGGGTCGTTGCGCCCGTCGTGGGACGGGGAGATCTGACGAACGACGAGTGGGCCCCGCTGAAGCCACATTTGCCCTGGGGGGTCTTCGAAGTTAGGCGGGGTAGAGGTGTCCTCGGGCTCGTCGGGTGGTGACGCATCGTGTCCGTAGCCGCTGATGCTCGGCGTTGCGGAAGCCGAAGGCGTTGCGGGCGACGAGCTTGATCACGCGGTTGATCCCTTCGCTCTTGGCGTTGTGGTGGCCGGTGTCGATGAACGCGGCGATCTCGGGCCACCAGCGGTCGACGGTGGCGGCGAGTTTGGTGACCTCGGGGATGTCGGAGTCCGCGCACCAGGTGAGGAACTTCCATCTGGCATGGCCGATTTGTTCGCGGTCGGCTCCGGTGCGGGCCAGCGCGAGCAGGGTGCGCAGGCTCTCCTTGGCGATCCAGGCGGCGAGCAGTCGCTGTCCGATGGGTCCTTCGTCCAGGAGCGGGTTCCACATTCGTTCGAACTGCTCGTCGGTGAGGTCCTCGCGGTTGCGCAGGAGGCGGTTGCGGGCCTTCCACTCCGGGTCGGTGGCGCGTCCACGTCGGCCCCGGACTTCGGCGGTGGTGCGGCGCCGGATGGTGGAGAGCATCTTGTTGGCGAGCTGGACGACATGGAAGTGGTCGATCACGATCACCGCGTGGGGCAGGCCGGTGCGCAGGGTGGCGCGGTAGGCGGCCGACATGTCGATGGCGACGTAGCGGATGTTCGTGCGCCAGGTCAGTGGGGTGGTGGACAGCCAGGCCAGGACGTCGGCGGCGCTGCGGCCCTCGACCTGGCCAAGGAGTCCGCCGGTGCCGAGGGCGTCGACGAAGCCGGTGTGCCAGCGGTCCCGGGTCAGCTGCCACTTCCCGGTGTCGGGGTCCTGTTCCCAGCGGGGCCGTCCGCGCCTGGTCTCGTCCACGCCCAGCACCTCCACCTCGGGCAGCTCGGCCTCGGTCACCTCGCGGGCGGCCGTGCGGAAGGCGTCCATCACCGTTGGCCAGGAGATGTGCAGGTCACGGGCGGCCTGGACGACGGTGGAGCCGGCGTCACGCACCCGCAGGGCCGCGGCGTGACGTAGCCGGGTGGTGATCCGGGCGCCCGCCGGTATCTGGGGCACCTGCTCGGTGAAGGACTTCCGGGCGCAGCCCGGCTCGTGGCAGTACCAGCGGCGTTTGAGCCAGACCAGCTCCAATCTCCGCTCGCCATACGGCAGATCACGTGGCTGGGTGCGGACCAGGGCCTTGACCCGTAAGGCGAACGTCCCGCAGGACGGGCGGGCCCGTGCTGTCTCGTCCGCGGTGACCAGGTGCACCCGCCGGGTGCCGTCCGCCAGGCGCTCGACTTGCTCCACGGCCAGGCCGTCGAGGTCCAACAGCTTCGTCGTATTGTTGTCCAAGCCCGTGGTTCCATGTGATCAAGCTGCGTAGAGAACAGTCATGATCGTTCATGGCCACGGGCGCCTTGCGCCCGGGTCCGGACGATGGTGTCCCGCCAAGTGGTGTAGCCGATCAAGGCGTGGGACGGCGTGGGGACGTGCCCCCGGGGCGCACACCGATTGGCTGTGACTGCTCCCTGAGCAAGGGCAGGCCACCTCACCTCATGGCCAACGACGGCCACGCCCACCGAGACACATGATGGCAACACCTGTGATGATCCCCCCAGTTACCGCGATGGGAGGGATCATGGGCATCGGCTACAAGACATCATGGCTCGCAGTCCAGGACGCCGCGCCGGAGAAGGCAGCCGACGCCCTCTGCCTGCAACACCGGCGGGTCGTGGACTGGACAGGCGGCACTAGCGCCGCCTACCGACGGGGCGTTTTCGTGGCCAGGCCAGTCCCCAACTGGACGATCGCCCACAGCCGGATCCACCTAACTCCCGTGACCGACGCCACAGATCCACGCTTTCCCGCCTGGCTCCAGACGCTAAGTAAGCAGCTCGGCGACGTCCAATACTTCGCCACCGACCGCATCAGCGAGTATCACGCCTGGGCCAAGGTCGAATCCGGCGAACTGACCCGCGCCTACTGCTACATAGGCGAGCGAGGCGAAGTCCCACTACATCTTGGCGAGCCCACCGACATCGAGAAGGAACTCGGCGTTGGACAACGTTGGCTCGAAGACGGGTGGCAGGACTGGCAGGAGCCCGATTGGGACGACTGGTTCGATGCCATGCCCGGAGAAGACCACGTGATGCGAATCTCCGAGCGCTGGGGCATCTGCCCCCTGGACATCGCCGACGACTCCGTCAACCCCCCAGGGATCTACGGCTTCCCGCCAGGCGTCGACCCTCGCGACTGCCCCACGCCTTGATCGGCTACACCACTTGGCGGGACCCGATCGTCCGGACAGCCCGTCACTCACACTGCGTGACACGCAGGACGAACGACGGTCACCGCACCCGCCTAACTTCGAAGACCCCGACTGGGACAACGCCTGGCGCCTCGACACCGGCGGATCGGATCACCTGGACCGCGAGGTGATCGACGTCTCGGTCCGCTTTGCGGCGCGGATCCCTGTCCGGCCGGTGCGACTGATCGCTGAAGGTTGCGGTCTTTCGCGGGCCGAGGTCGAGAGACTGATCACGGAGGGGAAACTCGTTTCGGCAGTCCGGCTGAGCGGCAAGCTCTCCGGCGACTTCGCCTTCACGCTCCAGCGCTGAGCCCTCCTCGGGACCACGGGCCTGTCCGGCATGATCCGCCGGACAGGCCCTAGGTGTTCTGTCCACGGAGGTTGGTGACAGTGATCACGGTTGGGTGATCTTGAATGAGTGAAGGCCTTCCGGGTTCGGTGTGGATTGCGACGTCTACACACGAACGATCAGCGGGCGCCGACTGGCCGATCGCCTCCAACGTCTCCGACTCGTCGGGAGCGCGGGCTGCCACGGACTCCGGCTCACGGACCAGGAGTTCCTCGGGTCCGTGAGCCAGCACGGCGCAGAAGACTTCGAGTTCGTCGAGTTTGATGCTGTTCGGCTGGCCCGACCACAGCCCGGAGAGCTTGCCCGCGCTCATCGTGAGTCCGCGTTCAGCGAGCATCCGCTGCAATTCGCTGGCCTTCCAGATGCCGCGGTTCGCTGCCGCGAGACGCAGGTTCCACTTCATGGGATCAGTCCCTTCCAGACGCCGGGCAGCTCGTTGCTGTCCTCGCAGCCAGGCGTCCTCGATGTGGGTGCGCTGGACGTGCACGTACCGCATGGTGGTGGCGAGCCAGCTGTGGCCCAACAGCTCCTGGATGGCCATCAGATCCATCCCGGCCAGATACATCTGACTGGCGCAGAAGTGGCGCAGGACGTGCGGGGTCAGCCGTCCGGCCCACGCCGGCAGATGCCGCTCGACAGCTTCGTTCAGGCCGTCTCGCAGGGACTGAGAGCTGACCTGCTTTGACGTGCCGTCCGCGTTTCTGCGCTCCGACGGGAGCAGAGGCGCACCGGGGCGGTCCCACTCGTCGTCGAAGTAGCCCCTGACGTCCTCGACGTACCACTGGGCGGTGGACCGGGCCCCGTTGATCAAGGGCACGAGCCGCTGCTTCGGACCGGCGCCCCGCGATCCCTTGCCGTAGCGCACGTGTACCTTGCCGAACCGTCCGACCTCCCACTTGATGTCGTCCAGGCTCAGACACGGGCACTCGGTGATACGTAGCCCCACCTGCGACATCAGCCGAGCAGCGGTGAAGTTGCGAGCCCCGGTTGCGAACTTCCGGCAGGTCTGCAGATCACAGGACCAGCCCTGGAACAGCTCGGCTATCTCGCGTTCCGACGGCGGGACCCGGATCAGCAACTGATACGAGCCGCGTTGCCGGTTCAGTTCGTCCAGCGGGCACTGCACCACGATGCCAGTGAGGTTGTGAATCTCAACGGCATGACGCAGTTCCAGGAACTGGAAGTAGACAGACAGAGCGTCGGCCTTGCCCCGCCGGGTGGTTGGCGCGAGATGCCGCACCTCCCGCCCGAAGTACTCATCCGCGTCGGGGGGGGGGGTCCATCTCCCACAGGGGCCGGCCGAACCAGTCACGTATCTGCTGGAGATTACCGATGTCGTTGCTGATGTCGGCCGTACCGGCCGCAGCTCGAGCGAGGATGAACCCTGCCAAAATGTCGGTTTCGAACCTCTCCAACTCCTCGGCGGTGGTGGGTCGTCGGGCGTCACGGAGGTCTCGTACACCGGTCAGGCCCATGGGCTTCCCCTCAGCGACTTCACGGGATGTGGGCGTTTCATCACGGTAGGGCTGAGACCTTCATGCTGGATAAAGGTTCCTCGGACTTGGCAATGCTTCACCCGTGAGGGCGACCTGAGTAAAGGAGTCGCTGGCCAGGCACCCACGCACAGAGGTTCGTCCTTACGGTGCCGCGATGAACTCCGGAGAACTGACACACGGGTAGGGCGGGTGTTTTTGCGTGCGGCGGTCAGCCGAGCCAGAGGCCGTCGCGCATGAGGTTGCGTCCCTGCAGCTCGTTCGCCTCCCGCCAGGCCTGGATGCGCCGCGGCCGGATCAGGAAGTACTGGTAGGGCTCGTCGAGCTCGCGCGGGTCGAAACCGGTCTTGGTCGTGAACGCGTCGCCCGTCTCCGGGCCGAGGTTGGCGATGTCCACCGGCTCGGCGGTGCCTTCGACGACAACGACGTCGCGCGTCGGCCCGAGGCCGAGTCGCACCTGGCCGTCTGCCAGCAGGTTGCGGCCGGTGACCGCGCGGCGTCGAGATGAGGAACGCGGTCCCGTCCCGTTCTCCAGACACTCAGATGTGTCTCACCTACTGGTGCCGTCGTTTCAGGAGCCTGTGCGCGAGGGTGGCCACGGGAGTTTGGGCGCGTTCTTCGTCGTACACATGACGATGTGCGACCCGTTCCAGGTGAAGGCGATCGGTACGTTGCGCGGGGTTCCGTCCTTGGCGACGTAGGCCAGGCGGGTCACGTCACGGGCCAGCAGCTCCTGGCTGATCGGGCGGTTCAGAACCTCGATGATCTCGTTCGGCTGCATGGTTCGGTTTCTCCTTCTCAGCGCAGTTGCTCGGCCAGTCCGACGATGATGCCCTCCGGGCCGCGGAGGTAGCAGAGCAGATAGCTGTCCTCGAACCGGGCGATCTCGCCGACGAGTTCGGCGCCGTGAGGGCGCAGGCGGGCAACGGTGTCCTCGATGTCGTCGACGGCGAACATGACGCGGTGCGTGCCCAGAATGTTGTGCGGCCGGTTGCGCGGCCCGGCGCTGATCACCGCGGGGCTGCGGTACTTCGCCAGCTCGAGCCGGCTGTGACCGTCCGGGGTCCGGACCATCGCGATGTCACAGCGGACGCCGTCGAGTCCGGTGCACTGGTCGGCGAAGAGGCCCTCGACCTCCGCCCTGCCCTCCAGCTCCATACCGAGTTCCACGAAGAACGCGATGGCGGCATCCATGTCCTCGACGACGATGCCGACGTTGTCCATCCGCTGAATCGCCATGCTGGTTTCTCCTTCTTCCTCGTGCGGCCGGTGGTGGCCGCTGATGTCCCTGGGACGGAGCCGGTGGCACGTTCTCGACATCCTCAGACCGCCGAACTCCGAAAAATCTGGATCGCGCCTCTGCACCGCTACAGCAGACCCGCGAGCCAGGCGCCACCACCGAGGGTGAGTGCGGCGCAGGTGGCCGCTCCCATGAAGACGATCAGCCGCAGCGTGCCGTCCCCGCTTTTCAATGCTTCCTCGACGATTCGCAGCGTGCGCGCTTGAGCATTGCGCCTCCCCAATTAATTCACGGTGCCGGGTCACCCTTGGCGGGTGGAGTTCCCCGTGCCGCTCGCCCTCGCCGCACCCGTCCGGGCCCCGCCGCGCGGCGCCGGCGCGAGCTGGGTGCCGCGCTGACCCCCGGCGGGCCCGAGCATCCGTGGACGGGAAGAGACATCAGGAAGTCTGGAGAACTACGGTAGGAGAGCGGGATGAGGTGGACGCCGCCCGGGGAGCTCGACGTCGCGACCCAGAGATCGACGTCGCTCTCCAGTTTCGTGCGAGTGTCCCGCAGCCTCTCCTCAAGCCCACGCGGCGGCGCGCCCGTCATTCTTCCTCCAGTCACTTCGTGGAGAGCCCTTGCTCGGGAGGGGCTCCGTCGGTCATCGGTCCGTCAGGCAGAGTGACAAATCAGGGCGTGGGTGTCGGCGATGCGGCCTCCCATGCAAACCCGTCTGGGTCGGTGAAAGGCCCGTCATCGCTGCCTATCATGATCCGGTGCGATCCGGTGCCGTCGGCAGAGACGCCGGCGTCCTTGGCAAGGGCACGGCGCCTGTACAGCGCCAGCTTGACGGGACTCGACCCAGCAGCGAACTCGACGTACATGCGGCCGAAGCTCTTCGCCACGGCAAGGCCTTGGTCGACGTAGAACCGCTTGCTCGCGGCCACGTCCGCGACTCCCAGCAGGAGCACGATCTCGTCGACCCGCCGGGTGGCAGGGCCGGTGTCCTTCTTCGCCGAGGTCGCGACCTTCCAGATCGTCCCGTCCGGGGCTTGTACGACACCGCCGTAGCCCCAGAGCGACTTCGCGGCAGGCTTCAGCGGCGTGGCGCCGGCGTCGAGGGCGGCGTCGATGAGGCTGTTGACGGTGGCCGGCTGGGACACCGTGAGCGCCAGCGTGAACCCACGGAAGCCGGTTGTGGGTGCCTCCGAGGCCCGCAGGCGTATCTGCGTGTCCAAACCGAAGACGGCGGTGTAGAAGCGGTTGGCGGCCGTGGGGTCGGCCACGTCGAGGGTGACGGATTCGATGGAAGCCATAGCCGTCACGCTAGTTGCAGCTCGGCGACCGGCGCTTCTTGATTCCTGATCGGTCTTGTCACCTGTTCTGCCACACGCGGCGGCATCCCCGCCGCAGCGCCCGTTGCGCGGCGCCGGTAGGCGCTGGGCGGCATGCCGACCAGCTCGGTGAAGCGGGTGCTGAAGGTGCCCA
>NZ_JBSFMS010000196.1:0-8563 GCF_053599675.1 Streptomyces sp. NPDC000880
CACGCCGTGATCCGCCTCGACGGACCGGACGGGCCCGACTCCCCGCCGCCCTCCTGGGCCACGGTCGCCGTGCTCACCGACTCGATCCGCGCCGCCGTCGCCCACTCGTACACCACCATCACGGTGCCTGCCGCCGGAGACCAGCCGTGCCGGCCTTTTCGCTGGGGTAGTCAGCTCGACATCCGACCCGTCCGCGCCTTCGACGACGGCAACGACATCACCGAGCAGGCGGTCGCCTCCTACGTCGCCAAGTACGCCACCAAAGCGGCCGAATCGACCGGCAGCCTCGACCGCCGGATCGGGAACCGGGAAGTCCTCGACCTCCTCGACGTACCCAACCACCCGCGCCGCCTCATCGAGGCCTGCCTCGACCTCGCCCCCCTCTACCCCGACCGCAAACTCGGAGCCTGGGCCCACATGCTCGGCTTCCGCGGCCACTTCTCCACCAAATCCCGCCGCTACTCCACCACCCTCGGCGCCCTGCGCCAGATCCGCGCCGACTACCGAGCCGCCCAAGAACAAGAGGCCGTGGACGACCCGGACACCGTGCTCGTCCTCGCCTCCTGGCAGTACGCCGGACACGGCCACACCCCCGGCGAATCCGCCCTCGCCGCCACCATCGCCCGCGACATCCAGCTCAACCGCGAAACAGCTCGCCAAGAACTCGGAACCCTGACCGACGAGAAGGAGTGGTGACCATGGCAGTGCAACTTCCCAGCCGGTACCTGACGCCTGACGACCTGGTGGAGATGTTCGACCTGCCCAGCGTCGAAACGGTCTACCAGTGGCGCCGCAAGCGCACCGGCCCCCACGGCTTCCGGGTCGGCCGGCACCTTCGCTACGACCCGGACGACGTTCGCTCCTGGGTCGAGTCCCTGCGGGAAGGGGCTGCCGCCTGATGGCCGGACACATCCAAGACCGCTGGTACAGGGTGGAAATCCACTCGGACGGGCAGCCGGTGAAGGTCAAGACGGAACGTCACGGCAGCGGTATGCGCTATCGAGCGCGCTACATCGGCCCGGACGGCACAGAGAAGTCCAAGAGCTTCCCTGACAAGCAAAAGCGCTTGGCCGATGCCTGGCTGACCAACATCGAAGCTGACATGGCACGCGGCCAGTACATCGATCCTCGTGCAGCGCGGACGACTTTTCGGGAGTACACGGAACGCTGGATCGCAGCGCTGACCACCGATCTGACGAGCCGGGCCGCTGTCGAAGGTCGCCTACGTCTTCACGCCATTCCCTACCTCGGGACGCGGCCGATCGGGTCCTTCCAGCCGGAGCACATCCGGGACTGGAACCGTCAGCTTGAAGAGTCAGTGGCGTCGACCTCCTACCGTCGTCTGATCTTCGACGCGGTCTCCTCCGTTCTCAACGCGGCCGTAGATGACCGTCTCCTGGCCTCGAACCCGTGCCGAGCCCGCTCCGTCAAGGCTCCGCGTCCGGCGCCATCACGCGTGCATCCCTGGTCGGCATCGCAGGTGTTCACAGTGCGGGCCGGACTGCCTGAGCGGTACCAGGCCATGACCGATGTCGGCGGGGGGTGCGGTCTGCGGCAGGGCGAGATCTTCGGTCTCGCGGTCGACAACATCGGAGAGCTCGGCTGGCTCTACGTACGGCAGCAGGTCAAGAAGATCCGCGGCACGCTCGTGTTCGCCCCGCCAAAGCGAGGCAAGCTGCGTGACGTTCCCCTCGACCCCGAGGTATCGGCGGCATTGACAGAGCACATGACGTGTTTCCCGCCTGTCGACGTGACCTTGCCCTGGCTCACGCCTACCGGGCCGAAGGTGACGCATCGCCTCGTCTTCACGAACGGCGTCGGCAAAGCCCTGTGGAGCAACGCATTCAACGACCAGGCGTGGAAACCGGCTCTCGCATCGGCCGGCATCATCCCGATCCCGGAGAAGGGGCGACGTCACAACGTCGCCCGCGAGCACGGGATGCACGCTCTGCGGCACTTCTACGCCTCGGTCCTCCTGGACGCCGGCGAGAACATCAAGGCACTGAGCCTCTATCTCGGGCACAGCGATCCAGGGTTCACGCTCCGCGTCTACACGCACCTGATGCCCAGCAGCGAGACCAGGACCCGCAAGGCCGTCAGCGCGATGTACCGGGCCGCCGGTCACGCCCATGACGGCCCAGAGACGGCCCAAGCCGCCTGACACGGCCCCTCATCGACGGGAAACCCGCTGGTGAGGGGCTGTTTCATGCCCAAGGTCGGCAAGTAACACCACCCCATCTTGCCGTACGTCCATCCCCCGACGGAAACCGGTGGCTGGCTCAGCCCCCGGAGGTCAGCCGCCGGAGGAGAGCAGCCCACGACTCATGCCCAGCCGGTGCGGTCCGGACCAGGCGACGCCTCCGGCACAGAACGATCAGGGGCGTGGCGTCGGCGAGCCGCACCGGCTCAACGCGGCGGCCCCGGTGCGCGCTTCGCACCGGGGCCGTCGTCAGCACAGTGTCACGCCGCACTTACGCGTGGTCACTACTCGCCGGCTGTCGCCCGCTTCTTACGGAGGAAGAACACCGCGCCGCCGCCGATCACGACGAGCGCGATCGCGACGCCCGCGATCATCGGGGTGGCGCTGGAGCTGCCCGTCTCGGCGAGGTCGCCCCCGGAACCCGAGGACGTGCCGCCGGCCGAGGCCGGGCTGGGCTGGGACGAGGGGGTATCCGTGCCCGGGCTCGGGGTGCCGGTGGTCTTGCAGTCCAGCACACCCTTGAAGTTCTGCTTGAAGCCGTCGGGCCCGGTGATGGTGAAGTCGTACGCCTGGTCCTCGGCGACCGGAACGGTAACCGTCCTGGACGACGCGGCCGGGATCGTGTACTTCACGCCCGCCAGCTCGAAGGTGAACGGAGCGTCGCCCTTGTTCTCCGCGGTGATGTCCACGCCGCCCTTGGCGCAGTTCTTCTCCGCCGAGAGCGCCGGTATCGCGCCCGCCTTGGCCCAGGTGGCCGTCGCGTTCGCGGAGACCGTGGACTCGCTGGAACCGGCCAGGATCTGGGTCTGGCTCTTGGTCGCTCCAGCGAACGCCCGGCCCACCGGCACGGAGGTGGTCGCCTGCGCGCTCAGCGTCGCCGAACCGTCCGCCGAACCGGCCGGCACGTCGAAGTACAGCTGAGTGCCGTCGACGGCGGAGGTGACGGGCTTGCCGGCCGCGTCGGTGACCTTGATCCCGCTGGCGGCCGCGTCGGCCGGCGGTGCCACCGAGACCTGGCCGGCGTCCGTGCGGACCGTCACGGGACCGAGCCGCCCGCCCGCCTTGCCGGAGACCGCGTTCGGCTCCAGGCTGAGCGAGGCCTTCGGCTCCGCCACGTCCTGGGCGTCTTTCTCCAGCCAGTCCGCGAGCTTCTCCGCCGCGGGGTCGAGCGCCTCGACGTCCGCCTTGTCCGAGAAGCGCCAGATGGCGACCTGAGTGCCGGCCGCCGCGGTGCGCTCCGAGAGCGCGCCGCTGCCCGCGTCCTTGGCCAGCGCCCCCAGATCGTCGACCTGGGGGTAGGAGTGCTGCAGGATCCAGCGGATCTTGCCCGCGTTCTCGTTGCCGCCCAGCGACGTCTGGTTCCAGGGGGTCTCCAGGTACTTCGCCTGGTCCTGGGTCGGGTTATTGATGTCGATGCAGTACGTCTTCAGCTGACCGCCGCCGTCGACAGTCATCTCGAAGACCCCGGCGGGTATTTCGCGATTCTTGCCGTCCGTGCGGAGCACGGCGCGGTCATAGGTCTTCAGCCCATCGAGAGTGGCGACCGCGCCACCCTGGTGCTGGACACCGTCGTCGGCGGCTGCCGCACCCGCACCGGCTATGGAGCCGCTCGCGATGAGGCCCGACATCAAAGCCGCGGCAGCAAGACGACGAGCAGCGCCCCGCCTGCGTACAACTGACGCAGAGAACAAAGCAAACACAGAATTCCCCTCCGAGCGAGGTCCTTATTCGCGTACGAGCGCGTGTTCACGTGGGATCCACGTGCGCGTGTGACGCGTGGGGGGAGTGCCTCGCCTGCAGACTCAAGTGACCCGTGAGTACGCCGAAATCCTAAGGACGCAGCGCACCCCAGTCCCCCGTCATACCGTCAGGCAACCATTCCGACTCGGAATCGTTATCGATGCTCGTCCGGACACGGCCGTATCGCCGTTTCTGAATCGACAAATCCACCCAACTCCAGGTCAGGCCACGGGTGTCGGCGTCACCTGCGCCTCCTCGGGCGTGGGACGGTGCGTCAGATTCGGTTCCGCCTTCACCACCCGCCGGAATGCCGCGGTCCCGCGCGTCAGATCGTGTCCCACCGCCACCGCGTCGATGTCCACGGACGTCCTGCGCTGCCCTTCCCGCTCCTCCTCGCGCACCCTCAACCGCCCATGGACGAGAAGAGGTTCACCGACGGAGACCGACCCGGCCAGATTTATGGCGAGGGACCGCCAGGCAAAGACCGTGTAGAAGCTGGTGTGCCCGTCCGTCCAGCTTCCGGCCTGCCGGTCGTATCGCCTCGGTGTCACCGCGAAACGGAATCGCGCCATGCCTCCCGCCGTCGATTCCCGGTACTCCACATTCGTGGCGACATTGCCCACCACCGTCACCATCGTGTCGTTCACCACGGCCACCTCCCCGTTCGGTCGCTCGGCCCGGTCCGTCCTGACCGATCTCCATGCTGGACCGGACGGGAAGATCCCGCCGACGCCTGTGGACCACCGCACCGTTGTGGAAAACCCCGTCACCCCAGAAGCCGGACCGTCCCGCCCCTGCCAACCCCCGAACCGCCCCCAGCCCTGCCGGCCCCCGCCTTCCCCGACACGGTCGCGTACTGCTCCCGCACCTCCTTGTAGCGCATGAGCTCCCCGGCGATCGGGTCCAGCACCTTCGCCCGGCCGCACCCGGCGGCCGCCTCACGCAGCCGCCGCTGCGCGTCCTGCCCGTATCGCCGCGCCGGCCCCCGTACAGCCGCCGCACACGCCCATTCCACCAGCGGCCCGCCCACGATCCCGGCGAGCATCAGCATCACCGGCCGCAGCAGCCCCGGCTCCAGTACACCGATGATCTGGCCCACCAGCCACAGTCCCCCGAAGATCTGAACCAGCGTCATCGACGCCTGCGCCAGCACGGCGGCCGGCCACCACGCGGGCCGCAGCGGCCGCCTGCTGGTCGCCGCCGCCTCGCGCACGGCCAGCTCGTCCAGCGCCTCCGGCAGCCCCTCGGCCCCGCGCACCGCCGCCTCACGCACCGCCTGCGCCCACGGCGCGGGGAGCCCCGCGGCCGCCTCGTCCGCGACCGTACGCACCGCCTGCTCGACCCTCTGCCGTGCCGTGAGCTCGTACTCCACCGGCGCCGCGCGCTCCGGCACCCCGCTCCCCGGCGTACGCGTGCGCTCGTACCAGCGCCACAGCCGCAGCCACGGCGTCCCGCACGCCCGGCTGGCGTTCCTGCGCCACTCGCGCTCCGCCGCCTCACCCGCCGCGTTCGCGCCGACCGCCTCCGACAGCCGGGCCGCGAAGTCCTCGCGCGAGCGTTCATGCAGGCCGGTGTTCCCGTCGGGGAGGTACACCGAACGGAGCTTCGCCGCCGCCGCGTCGACATCGGCGGACAGCCGGCGCGCTGCGGCATTGCGGTCCTGTACGAACTTCCCGATCAGCTCGCGCAGTTCGCCGACGCCTTCCCCGGTCAGCGCAGAGAGCGAGAGCACGGTGGCGCCGGGCTCGCCGTGTTCGCCAAGGGCCATGCCGTCCTCGTCGAGGAGCCGCCGCAGATCGTCGAGCACCTGGTCAGCGGCCTCGCCGGGCAGCCGGTCGATCTGGTTGAGCACCACGAACGTGATCTCCGCATGCCCGGCGAGCGGCCGCAGATACCGCTCGTGCAGGGCGGCGTCCGCGTACTTCTCCGGGTCGACGACCCAGATCACCGCGTCCACCAGTGCCAGTACCCGGTCCACCTGCTCCCGGTGTCTGACCAAGGCAGAGTCATGGTCGGGCAGATCGACCAGCACCAGCCCGTACAGCTCCTCGTCGCCGCCGGCCAGGGGCCTTCGCCGTAGCCGTGGCGGGATGGCGAGCCGGTCCAGCAGCCCGGCCGCGCCCTCCGACCACGTGCAGGCGATCGGCGCGGCGGTAGTGGGTCTGCGCAGCCCGGTCTCCGAGATCGGCACTTCGGCGAGCGCGTTGAAGAGCGTCGACTTCCCGCTCCCCGTCGCACCCGCGATGGCGACGACAGTGTGCCGTGAGGAGAGCCGCTGCCGGGCTGCGGCCTCGTCGAGGACGCGTCCCGCCTCGGCGAGAGTCTCGCCGTCCAGCCGGGTCCGCGAAAGGCCGATCAGTTCGCGCAGGGCATCCAGCCGTACCCGTAGCGGCCCGACGTACGCCCCACCGATCGGCACATGCACCTCGCCCGACGGGTCCTCCGTCCCGTCCTCCCCGGCGCCGTCCGGGCCGCCCGCACGCCGGGCGATCAGCCCGTCGTCCCAGCGGACGCCTTCCTCGTTCTCGTCGTCAGCGCGTTCGTCCGTGATGGCGGTCACCGCCGTCACCTCTCCTTCTGCAGTACGGAAAGCGCGGCGATCAGCTCGGCCTGCGGCTCAGGGGTCACTTCGAGTGCGTCGAGGGGTGCGAGGCGGCGGTCACGTTCGCTGTGCAGTACGCCGTCGATGTACGTCGTCATCAGCTCGCCGCCCTTGTCGCGCAGCTTCAGCGCGCCCTGCGCCCCGATTCGTTCGGCAAGCCGCTCCCCGGCGCCGCGGGCCCGCCGCCCGCCGAGCAACGCGGCCGCGACCAGTGCGGCCACCGCCTCGGGGTCGGGCGCGACACTCCTGTCCAGCCGGCGCACCTCCTCCTCGGCGAGCTCCTCCAACTCCCGCCGCCAGCGGCGTACGGCGATCCCGATCCGCTCGGCCGCTTCCAGATCCAGCCGCCCCCGGGCGACAACCGCCCGCGCGGCCGGCTCGCGCCGCCAGGCCTCCTGGACGCGCTCGTCGGCGGCGGCGACGGCACACTGCAGCAGGGCGGAGAGGCTGCCGACCAGCGAGTCCAGCAGCTCGCCCGCGCTGCTGTCGCGTGGATAGCCACGCCAGCGGGTCCGCGCGTCCCCGGCGAGCACCGCCCCACCCCGGAGCTGCGTGCGTACCCGCTCGCGCTCCTTCTCGTACGCCTCCTCGACCGCCCCCGTGAGCCGTACGGCCGCCGCGTACTGCCCCGCCACTGCCGCCGCGAGCTCGGGCATCCGCGCATTGAGCGAGTCGATCACGCCCGTCGCCGTACGCGCCAAGGTCTGCTGTCTGGCCGCCGGGTCCTGCGCCCGGTGCGCCAGCCAGGCGAAGAGGGGAGCCACGGCGGTGGTGGGCAGCAGCCCCCTGCCCGCGCCCGCCGACTCGGGCAGTTCCGGGATGGTGAACCGCGGCACCTCCCCGAGACCGGCCTTGGTCAGCAGCGCCGCGTACTGCCGCGAGACATCCGTGATCACCTGGTGTGGCACCCGGTCGAGCACGGTCACCAGCGTGGCGTCGTACTCCTTGGCCGTACGCAGCAGATGCCACGCCACGGCGTCCGCGTACCGCGATGCGGTCGTCACCATCACCCACACATCCGCGGCGCAGATCAACTCGGCGGCCAGCAGCCGGTTCTCGACGACGAGCGAGTCGATGTCGGGTGCGTCCAGGAGCGCGAGCCCGCGGGGCAGGGTGACGGCTGTCTCGATCCGCAGAGAGTTCTCCTCATCCCCCTCCCGCCCGCCGTCCTCCGCCCCATCTGCCTCTTCCTGCTGCGGCAGCCATACGCGCGTCAGGTGCGGCAGCACCCGCATCCCCGCGAACCAGTGATGATCGTCGGGGTGGCACACGAGCACCGGCGTACGCGTCGTGGGCCGCAGCACCCCGGCCTCACTGACCCGCCGCCCCACCAGCGAGTTGACGAGCGTCGACTTCCCGGCCCCGGTGGATCCGCCGACTACCACGAGCAGCGGCGCTTCGGGCTCCTTGAGCCGGGGCACGAGGTAGTCGTCGAGCTGCGCAAGAAGCTCTGCGCGCGTCTGCCGGGCGCGCGGGGCACCGGGAAGGGGGAGAGGGAGACGCACGGCGGCGACACGGTCGCGGAGGGCGGAGAGTGCGTCGATCAGCTGAGGCCGTGCATCCAAGGTCACCACATGCGAAGAATGCCCAATTTTGGCGGCTTTTTGAAGCGTATGACCCTCTCTGCGCGCCGGTCGGACAGACGGGACAGATGGGACGAGTGGGGCGCAGGCATAACGAGTGCACAACACCCGAGACGTGAGACGTCAAAAGCGGTGCATAAATCGCACCTGCCTGCGATTATCGGTTCGCTTCACTGAACCTACACATCGTGCCACGCAGGTGAAGCAACCGGGTCAAGGCGATCGGAGCCCTATCCTTGTCCCCGGCAAGGTCACGGAACCACCCACCAGGGGCTCCAGGCCACCGAGGCCACGATCCGGCCCCCGTAGCTCAGTGGATAGAGCAGGCGCCTTCTAAGCGCTTGGCCGCAGGTTCGAGTCCTGCCGGGGGCGCCCCTTCTTGTGCGGCGCCAATCCCGTACTCGCGGAGGGCGTGGCGCAGTTAAGGGGCACTCTAGC
>NZ_JBSFMS010000197.1:0-8385 GCF_053599675.1 Streptomyces sp. NPDC000880
ACTTGGCACTGGAGCTGAAGCGGCGCGGCGGCGGCATCGGCGCGGCGGCACTGTGCGGTGGCGGCGGGCAGGGCGACGCGCTGATCGTGCGTGTCGGCTCCTGACAGGGCCCGAGTGGATCACTTCGAGGCGGGGGCCACCTCCGCAGGGCAGGCGAAGGGCCCGGCACCCGCAACCCCCCAACAACGAGACCAACGCCCATAGCCCCAGTTCAACGTACTCGTCCGCGCGATTTTAGCGCCACCGGCGGGAGTTCAGGAGCGGGCAGCGGGGCGCCGTCGTATCCCTTCACCTCACCGAACCGGGCTCCCTCCATCCGGGTTCCCCCCTGGCGGCGTCCCCGTGATCGGCCGTACTGCGACCCCCGCTCCTTTCACTTCGCCGGGTGCGTGTGGACCGTAGGTCGTAAGTGCGGGAGCGCACACGGTCGTTAGTGTGATGAATGACGCCCCGACCACCTGTCCGCGCTTCTCGGCGAGATCGGAGTCCCGGCCGCTGCCGCCCGCGGCGCCGCGATCCGGCAGCAACTCCTGGAGATGCCCGCACCCGTCGTCGCGGACGCTCTCGGCTACCCACGACAAGACCACCACCCGGCTCCGCAACGAGACCGGCGGGACGTGGAGCCGATATGCCGCTGGAGATCACGGAAGATCGCTGCCGCGCTGAAGTTGCATTGAATCCAGGCCAGTCGGCTTTGCGAACTCACCGTTAGGGAGCCGTCGTCCCGCCCGAGTTGGTTGACTGACGCCCATGACCTCATCAGTATTTGAGACCGTCACCCCCGACCCGATCGTCTACCTCGATCGGGTCGCCGCGACCGACCTGGGCCGCTCTTACAAGAGCCGCATGCTCGACGAACTCGAGATCCGTCCGGGCCAGACGGTGCTCGACCTCGGCTGCGGCCCCGGCACCGATCTCAGTACGCTTGCCGAGGCTGCCACCGCGACAGGCACGGTGGTCGGCGTTGACCACGACCAGGCCACGGTCGACGCCGCCAGGGACCGCACGGCCAAGCAGAGCACCGTGACCGTTCGGCTCGGCGACATCCATGATCTGCCGCTGCCGGATCGCACCGCCGACCGGGCCCGCACCGACCGGGTTCTGCAACATGTCGCCGATCCTGCTCAAGCGCTCCGCGAAGTCCGGCGCGTGCTCCGGCCCGGCGGACGGCTCGTCATGGGCGAACCGGACTGGAACACCCTGACTGTCGACCATCCGGACAGCGGCCTGTCGCGTGCCTATACCCAGTACGTTACGGACAAGGTCGTCCGCAACGCTCGCATCGGCAGTCAGCTCGCTCGACTGGCAGCAGGTGCCGGATTCGCGGTGCCCGCAGTTATCCCGGTCACACCCGTCTTCCGAGATGCCCAGGCCGCAGACAAGATCCTTGGCCTGGAGCGCACCACACACCGCGCCGTCGCCGCCGGATACCTCACCGAGGAGGCGGCACGACGCTGGCTGGACCACCTCGCAGGCGGTCCCTTCCTCACGGCTGTGACGTTCTACATCGTCGTAGCCGAGTCGTAGCCACAATCCCGAGCCGACACCAGACCGGAACCGGCCCACCCGCGAGCACAGAGAGCAACCAACCCCGCCTGCACTCAACGCGAACTCGCGACACTTGAATACGCGAGTCCACCAGTACCGAGGCCGGATACTGCTGGCCACCCCGGCACCTCGATGCCACGTTCGAGAAGGCGCAGGCCGGTGATACCGAGGTCGTCCAGGAGCCGACCGAGCAGCCGTACGGCATTCGCGACTGCGCGTTCCGCGATCCTGCGGGCAACCTGGTCCGCATCCAGGAGCTTCGCTGATCCTGACGGGTATCGGTGCGGCCGTGCGGGGCCGACCGCGTCACCACCTGCAGGGAACGCGGCGTCGCATCTGTACAGAGGTTCCTGCTGCGCCAGCCGCCCACCAGGGCCGGTCATCATCACCGAGCGTCTGGGGTACCTGCCAAGGCGGGTACCCCAGGCGCTCGTAGACGTCGATGGAAGATGAGAAAAGGGGAGTGTTCTCATGTGTCAGCCCGAGTGGCGGCGTGCGCGCGTCCAGGCGCAGCGCCTGGCTGATCTCGCGCGGCTGCGCCGCGTCCGCGACCGGATCGACAGGGAGTACGCGCAGCCGCTGAACGTGGCGGCGCTCGCCCGCGGTGTGAACATGTCCGCCGGGCACCTCAGCCGTCAATTCAGGTCCGCCTACAGTGAGTCGCCGTACGCGTACCTGATGACGCGTCGCATCGAGCGCGCGACGGCGCTGTTGCGGCGGGGCGACCTCAGCGTCACCGAGGTCTGCTTCGCGGTCGGCTGCGCGTCGCTGGGCACGTTCACCACCCGCTTCACCGAGCTCGTCGGAATGTCGCCAGGGGTCTTCCGGCGCCAGGCTGCGGATGCGGCGGCCGACCGTGCCGATGCTGCAGGTACGGCCCGCGATGCGGGGTCGGCGATCAGGGTGGAGGGAATGCCGGCGTGTGTGGCGAAGCAAGTGACAAGACCCGTCAGGAATCGAGAAGTCACGGCCACCGAGCAGCCCCTAGCGTGATGGCCATGGCAATCACCGCTTCCACCGCATCCAACACATCCCTCGCATCCGTCACCCTTGAGGTGGCCGACCCCGAGGCCGCCCGCCGCTTCTACACCGCCTTCGGAGTGGACACGTACATACGCCTGCGGGCGTCCGAGGCACACACCACCGGATTCCGTGGTTTCACCCTGGCGCTCACGGTGTCCCAGCCGGCCACCGTCGACAGCTTCGTCGGCGCCGCCCTGGACGCCGGCGCCACGGTGCTGAAGCCCGCCGCGAAGTCGCTGTGGGGCTACGGCGGCGTCGTCCAGGCCCCAGACGGGACGATCTGGAAGATCGCCACATCGGCGAAGAAGGACACCGGCCCGGCCACTCGTGAGATCGACGAGATCGTGCTCCTGCTCGGCGTCGAGGACGTGAAGGCCAGCAAGCAGTTCTACGTCGGCCGGGGCCTGACCGTGGCCAGGAGCTTCGGGGGCAAGTACGCCGAGTTCACCTCCGACGAGTCCGGCTCCATCAAGCTGGCGCTGTACAAGCGCGGCGGGCTGGCCAAGGACCTCGGCGTCCCTGCCGACGGCACCGGCTCGCACCGCGTCGTCCTCGGCAACACCGTCGGCCCCTTCGCCGATCTGGACGGATTCGCCTGGGAGGCTACCGGGGCGCTCGCCCCCGCGCTGTTTACGACGTCTCCCCTGTCCTGACCCACGGCCCCGCACTCCCGCCCTGAACTGCCTCATCCCCGTACGAGAGGAAACCTGCCATGCAGTCCATGCAGTCGTCCGCCGAGAACTCCGACACGACCTCTGAGCAGTACAAGGGCTTTTCTGCTGAGGAGCGGACCGCGATGAAGGAGCACGCGCAGGAACAGAAGAAGGCGGCGGTGCGGCGCGGTTCGTCCCGGGCGGAGAAGGAGGCGGCAGCGGAGCGGGACGTGCTCGCGAAGATCGCCGAGATGCCGGAAGCGGACCGGGTCCTTGCCGAGCGGATACACGACATCATCAAGACCGCCGCTCCGGACCTCACGTCGAAGCTCTGGTACGGGATGCCCGCGTATGCCAGAGACGGCAAGGTTCTTTGCCACTTCCAGAGCGCGCAGAAGTTCAAGTCGAGGTATGCCACGCTCGGCTTCAGCGACGAGGCGGCACTTGACGACGGCGCCATGTGGCCGGCCGCCTACGCCCTGAAGGAGCTGACTGCAGCCGACGAACAGCGCATCAGCGTGCTCGTCAAGAAGGCGGTGGGCTGAGGCCGGCCGGGGCAGAACCAGCAGCGAACGTGACCGAAGCCAGTGGCCTTCAGAACTTCAAGATCATCCCGTGGCCCCTTTTGGGCTCACCTGGGAACCGGCGCGTATCGCATCCAATGCGAACTGGCTTCGCTTTGCGCTGTGTTGGCCGAGCGGGACCCAGGAAGCCGCTGATCAGCGGACACGCGGATCGTCGCGCGCCTACGGGAACGGTAGCTGACGGGCCGGGCTCATATCGCGTCGCTTCACTCGATCGGATGGCTGACCTGCCGTTCCTGCCCGAGCTTCGCATCAGATGCGAGATTCTCGCGGCGAATGCGATCTACGGAGCGTGACGATTTGGCGGGCAAGAACGGGACGGCGCCAGGGGCCGCGCGGCTGCATCTGGCCGACGGGGTGCCGCTGCTGAGGCCGGACGAGCAGGTCTTCGAGGCGATGCTGGACGGCTGGCGCAACCAGCAGCTGGCCCGGAACCTCGCGCTGTCAACCATCAACGGCCGTGAGCGGAAGGTGCGGGCGTTCGCCGCGCACGCGGACGCCTTCCCCTGGACCTGGTCCTCGCACCTGGCGGACGAGTGGTTCGGCGACCTGCGCGCGGTCCGCGGCTGCTCGCGCTCGACGCTGCGCGGCTACCAGGAGGCGGTACGGCTGTTCTGCGACTACTCCATCGACCCGGCCTACGGCTGGGCGGCCGAGTGCGAGCGGCGGTTCGGCACCCATCCGGTGCAGGTCTGTCATCAGTGGAACACCGCCGTGCACATGCAGGAGTGCGAGGCCGAGTCACCGAAACGGGCTTTCACCCGGGACGAGTTGCAGGCGTTCTTCGACCACGCTGACGACCAGGTCGAGCGTGTTCGTGGACGCGGCCGCAAGGGCTGGCTGCCAGCCTTCCGCGACACGATGCTATTCAAGACCGCGTACGCCTACGGGCTGCGACGCAACGAGACGAGGATGCTGGACATCGCCGACTTCGGCCGCAACCCCGAAGGCCCGGAGTTCGGTGAGTACGGCGTCCTCTACGTCCGTCACGGCAAGGCAAAGAAGGGCTCGCCGCCCAAACGCCGCAGCGTGCTGACGGTATTTGAGTGGTCGGCCGAGATCCTCGACCAGTGGACGAGCGAGGTCCGGCCCGCCATGCGCCACGCGGACGGGCCCGCTCTGTGGCCGTCCGAGCGCGGACGGCGGGTCGGCCTGCAACGGCTGGACTCCCGCTTCGCCGCCTACCGCGACGACCTCGGGCTGGACCCGGTCCTGGACTTCCACTCGCTGCGAAGGTCCTACGTCACCCACCTGATCGAAGACGGCTGGGACGCGTTCTTTGTGCAGTCCCAGGCCGGCCACGATCACGCCAGCACAACCTCGATCTACACCTGCGTGTCCTCCGACTTCCGCACCCGCACCCTGCGGCGGGCCCTGGACGCTACGGTCGAGGCCGCGCTCACACCCGCCAGGAGGGCCTGATGAAACGCCAGGTCAGCTACCAGTGGCGGCTGCGCGAGCTCATGGCCACCGCTGGGATGTTCACCACCAGCGAGCTCGCCCCGCCGCTCGCCGAGCGCGGCATCAACCTCTCGCTCTCCCAGGTCCACCGGCTCGTCACCGGCACTCCCGAACGGCTGTCCCTGCCGGTGCTGGCCGCGCTCTGCGACATCTTCGAGTGCACCCCGGCCGACCTGATCGCCACCACGGCGGAGAACGCCACCATCCGCAAGGTCGCCACCGGCGACGCCGTCGTCGATCTGTCGGCGGTCCGGCCCAAGCGCGCCCGCATCCGGCCCGAAGGATGAGCCGCACCCGCGTCCGCGCCGAGGACCTGTTCTGCACACGGTGCGGCCGGGCCCTGCGGCCGGGGGCGAATCACTGGCCCGAGGGCTACATCTGCCAGAGCTGCATGACCAGGGCTCTGGAGACCTACGGGACCTGCGTCGGCTGCGGAGTAGAGCGGCTCACCCCCGGTCTCGCACCGGACGGCGGCCTGCTCTGCACCGACTGCGCCGGCGGGATCGGTGACTTCTTCTGCGAGCAGTGCGGCCAGGAGGCCAGGCGCTACCGGCGCGGCATCTGCGGAAGATGCGTGCTGATCGAACGGCTCCGCGATCTGCTCGACGACGGCAGCGGCTCCGTCCGCGCCGAACTCCTCCCGCTGTTCGATGCCCTGCGGCAGATGCGCCGCCCCTGGGGCGGGCTGACCTGGACAAAGCAGCCCTACACCCAAAGGAACCTACGGGCTCTGGCCCGCGGTGAAGTCCCGCTCACCCACGACGGTTTGAGCCAGCTCACTCCCTGGCGCTCGGTTGCCTACCTGCGCGATCTGCTGATGCAGAGTGGAGTCCTGCCCCCGGTCGACCGTCAGCTGCTGTTCTTCCAGCGGTGGCTCGCCGAGAAGCTGCCAGCCGTCGAGGACGCCGAGCACCGGCGGCTGCTGGAACTCTTCGCCACCTGGCACGTCCAGCGCCGTCTCCGCACCATGGCCAGCCGCGGCCCGCTCACCGGCAATCAGATCCAGCAGGGACGTGAAGAGCTCCGCCTCGCGACCGCCTTCCTCAGTCACCTCGCCCAGCGGGGACACGCCCTCGCCGACTGCACCCAGGCCGATATCGATGCCTGGTACGCGGGCGGCTACACCGCCCGACGCCTCACCCACGCCTTCCTTCGCTGGACGATGCGGTCCAAGCACATGCCCGCCGTCAAGGTTCCGCACCGCTCTACGAGCAACCCTGCCCCGCTCGCCCAGCACCAGCGGCTCGCCCTGTTACGGCAGACCGTCAACCGCGACGACATCCTGCTCCAGGACCGCGTGGCCGCCGCGCTCGTTCTTCTCTATGCGCAACCGCTCACACGGATCACGCGGCTCACCATCGACGACGTCCTTCAGAAGGCTGACGAGGTCCTGGTCCGACTCGGTGACCCGCCGTCCCCCGTTCCCGCCCCCTTCGCCGGGATGCTGCTGGCCCACCTTGGCCAGCGGCCGAACACATTCACTGCGACCAACCCGGACGCCCGATGGCTCTTCCCCGGCCGCCGGGCCGGACAGCCCATGACCCCGGAAACCCTGGAACTCCGGCTCCGACAGCTGGGCTTCCCCACCCAGCGAGGACGCACAGCGGCGATCCGCCACCTTGTCCTTCAAGCTCCGGCCCCGGTGGTCGCCCGGATGCTCGGCTATGACGACGACACCACTGCCCGCCTTGCCGAAGAAGCCGGAGGGACCTGGCGCCACTATGCCCCCGGCGACCATTTTGACCACGGGTCCTCACACGCTTAGGAATACGCGACTCCCGATTACGCGAGGTCGCCAGTTGTCTCCGCCCTCACCTGGCCGATGAGTTTCGCGGACCACTACGGTCTACCTCCGCAATAACCGAATGATCTTGCGGAGGGTGAATAGATGAGCTACGCCGACGTCAACGGCCTGTCCCTGTACTTCGAGGAGCACGGTTCGGGTGCGGGTGAGCCGTTGGTGCTGCTGCACGGCGGGATCGGCGCGGGTGAGATGTTCGCGCCCGTCCTGCCCACACTGGCCGCGCAGCGGCGGGTGATCCTGGTCGACCTGCAGGGGCACGGCCGCACGGCGGACATCAACCGCCCGCTGCGGCCGGAGCTGATCGCGGACGACATCGCCGCCCTGCTCAAGTACCTCGGCCTGGCACGGGCGGACGTGATGGGCTACTCGCTGGGAGCCGATGTCGCCCTGCGTACCGCCATCCAGCACCCGGAGTCGACCCGCCGCCTGGTCGTGGTTTCCACTCCCACTCGGCGGGTCGGCTGGTTCCCGGAGGTCGTGGCCCAGATGGACCAGATGAGCGCAGCTGCGGCCGAGCCGATGAAGCAGTCCCCCATCTATGAGCTGTATGCACGGCTGGCACCGAGGGTGGAGGACTGGCCGGTCCTGATCGGCAAGATCGCCGAGCTGAAGCAGCAGGACTACGACTGGACGGCCGAGATCGCGGGGATCTCCGCGCCCGCGCTGCTGGTGTTCGGCGACGCCGACGCCGTGCAGCCCGCACACGTGGTGGAGTTCTTCGGCTTGTTCGGCGGAGGGTTGAAGGACGCCGGCTGGGACGGGTCCGGGCGCTCCGGCGCGCGGCTGGCCATCCTGCCGGGGGCCACGCATTACGACATCCTCACCTCCCCGCTCCTGGCGGACGCGGTCTTGACGTTCCTGGACGCCTCCGCCTGAGCGACGTCGAGGATCAATGCTGGCGGCTGTGCCACCTCGCGCGGCGGAGACGTCGACGCCCTCGTCCCTGTCCTCGACCCCGAGGTCGTGGCACGCTCCGACGGCGGCGCACTGCGCCCCAGCCTGGTCCGCCGCGGTGCGGCCGACGTCGCCTCCCAGGCGATCACTTTTGCCCGCTTCGCGGAGGCCGGGCACGCGGCGCTGATCAACGGCTCGCCCGGCGTGGTCGCGGTCGCGCAGGGCCGCGCGGTATCGGTCATGGCGTTCACCATCCGGGACGCCAGGATCACCGCCATCGACGTCCTCTCCGACCCCGAACGGCTTGCGCATATCGAGCTGAGTGTCCTGGGCAGCTGAGCGCCGGTCACGTGTGGTGCGGCGGGCAGACGCCCCGGCCTGGCCGCCCAAGACCACCGCCTGATCCGCCACGGGCCAC
>NZ_JBSFMS010000198.1:0-8073 GCF_053599675.1 Streptomyces sp. NPDC000880
TGCGCGCAGTGCTTGACCCGGCGCCGCCTGCCATCGCTCTCTTCGATGTCGAGCCATAACGCAGCGTCACTCGTCACAAGAAGTGGACCAGAGCCCGAACTCATCGACATTGATCATGCGAGAGACCTCCTGCGGAGTGACTGCCCCGTCTCACCGAATTTTGAGCGCGTCTCATCGAACCTTGATCGGCTTGTCCGCAGGTCACGGACAGCCTGATGTGGACACAACCACTCAAGGTGACCGTTGCGCCCGACCATCGTGCGCGCGGCCGGCGCCGCCACCTTCTCGGGGTCGGGCGACAGCCGCGCGTTGAGCGGCGTCATCACGAAACCCGGCACGAGCGTGTTGCAGGTGACGCCGTACGGCGCCCATGCCTCGGCTTGTGAACGAGCCAGGGACTCCAACGCCCCTTTGGGCACCCCGTAGGCGCTGCTCTGGACGAACGCCCGATGTGCCTGTTGGGAGGTGATGTGGATGATCCGTCCGAAGCCCCGTTCGGCCATGCGGGGGCCGAACCGTCCTGCCGGGGTAGGGGGTTGGCCATACGTGCGTGAGCACGGCCGACTGTGGCGTCAGTACGGGCCGGCCTGTGGCGTCACCACCTCGTGCCGGCCCGTGGCGTCACTTCGCCCAGCCCGAGAAGTCACCTCACAGATGACCGAGTTCGCGCTCCCGCGTCTCCGGCAGTGCCAGCACGCACAGCAGCGAGACCACTGCCATGGCGCTCACGTACCAGCCGACCGACGCCGAGCCGAAGGCGCTCTGCAGCCGCGTGGCGACGAGCGGCGCGATCGCCCCGCCCAGCACACCGCCCAGGTTGTACGCGAACGAGGCACCGGTGTAGCGCACCCGGGCGCCGAACAGCTCCGGCAGATACGCGCCCATCGGGCCGTAGACGACCCCCATGCAGAACAGCGCTCCGCCGAGCGCGACCGCGATCAGCACCGGCTGCTCCGTGTCCAGCAGCGGGAAGAGGACGAGCCCCCACACCACCGCCAGCCCGGCCCCGGCCAGCACCAGCCGCCGGCGCCCGCCCGCGTCGGACCGTGTGGCGGCCAGCCAGGTGCCGGCGGCGAGAAAGAGGCAGGCTACGAGGGAGACGGCCAGCATCGTGTTGCGAGGGATGCCGAGCGTGCCGGTGCCGTACGCGAGGCAGTAGGTCGTGGCCGTGTAGAAGAGTCCGTACGCCACGACCATGCCGCCGGCGCCGAGCAGCAGTTCGCGCGGGTGCCGCTTGAAGACCTCCAGGGCCGGGGCCCTGCTGGCCTCTTGCGCCGCCATGACACGCGCGAACACTGGTGTCTCGCTGATCCTCAGACGGACGAACAGACCGACGGCGACCAGCAGGAACGACAGCAGGAAGGGGATGCGCCAGCCCCATGTCCGGAACGCATCGTCGGTCATCGTCGCCGACAGCAGCCAGAAGATGCCGGTGGCCGCGAAGAAGCCCACGGACGGGCCGAGTTGTGGAAAGGCCGCGAACAGCCCGCGCCGTCCGCGGGGCGCGTGCTCCACGGCGAGCAGCGCCGCACCGCCCCACTCGCCGCCCAGGCCCACGCCCTGCAGAAAGCGCAGCAGTACGAGCAGCAGCGGCGCCCACACGCCCAACGTGCCGTAGCCCGGCAGCAGTCCGACGAACGCCGTCGACAGCCCCATCAGCAGCAGCGAGGCCACGAGCACCGACTTGCGCCCGATGCGGTCCCCGAAGTGACCGAAGACGAGCGAGCCGATGGGGCGGGCGGCGAACGCCACCGCGTACGTCGAGAAGGACGCAAGAGTGGCGTTGAGCGAGGAGAGGTTCGGGAAGAACGCCTCGTTGAGGACGAGCGCCGCCGCGGTTCCGTACACGTAGAAGTCGTAGAACTCGATGGCGGTGCCGATGAAACTGGCGACGGCCACACGGCGCAGGCTCTCGGGGCTGCTGTCCCCGGGTGAGTCGGCGCCGGTGGCCGTGTGGGTCATGGTGGAGTCGTCTTTGAGCACGCCCTGCACTGTCGTGGTCCGTGTACGGAGCAGTCAATAGCTGAGACGAGTGGTCTCGTAGCTTGAGATATGCATGCTGGGGCGAGTAAAAGGCAGGCCGGGCCGCTGAGCGAGCGTCAGGCCTTGGGCGGAGTAACGAATCCCCTCATGGGCCTGGGCTCCGGGGCGCGGGACTCGGGAGTCTGGGCGCGCTTCCACGCTGCGACCAGTTCCGCGTACCGCGGGTCAATCCACTCGGCCATGAGCCACCTCCTGCGCTCAGACTACGGGCGGCTGAGGGGTGGGCATGGGGCGGATCGTGCGCTCGGGCGCGTGCTGGCACTTCGCCGCGACCGGCACGAGCGTCTCGTCCGACGGGGCGCTCCACAGCTCCGGGTTCGCCTCGTAACCCACCTTCGGAGCCCGTGGCCGCCCGCGGTATCTGGCTGGTGTTACGGCGCTTCCGGACGGTCCTCGCGGAGTTCCTCGGGGATCTGCTGCTCGAACCAGACAACCTTGCCGGTGCTCAGCCTCCTCGCCCCCCAGCGCCGCGCGAGCTGATCGACCAGGAACAGGCCGCGGCCGCCTCGGCGGGCGGCACGGCGGGGCCTTCATCGGGGCTGCGGTGCTCCGTCACGCGTTTCGTCCCGTTCGGGGGGTGGCGCCGCGGACCGCGGCAGACGGATGGCGCGTTCTCAGCCGCGTCGCCTGCAGCAGAGGAAGAGTTGTTCCTCGGGCGGCACGTCGGTGATCGCCGGGGCATAGGTGTAGGAGGACTCCTTGATGATCTCGAAGCCCCCCTGCTCAACGACCTTGTGCAGGTCCTCACGTAGGTAGCCGGACACCCGGATGGTGTTTCCGATGAACGGGATCGAGAAGTCGTCCACATCGGCCTCCACCATCGACATGACTGCTCCGAGCCGCACTGCGCGCCGGCTTCTCTTGGCGCGCTCCCGGTAGGGGCGTACTTTCGGCGGAGGCATGCGAATGACCGGTCCAGCAGCCTGTGTACCAGGACAGGGGACCCACCCAGTTCCCTCCAGGGATGCGCTGGGTGACCGGACGGAAGATCCGCTCCCCGCAGCCATCTATGTTGAGCAACAACATGCCGCCGGGGTCTGGGACGTCCACGCAGCAGCATAGCCCTCAGTGCGGTCCGATGGCCGACCGAAAGCCCTTATTCCCAGGGACTGGACACCGTCCTGGAGGCGGCAACGCTGCACATACCCGTTGCGCCGCACGGTATTGAGGACGTACGAAAAGCCGCCGGAACGTGATTGCGGCGGTGGAACGGACAACCCGTCTCGACGTCGTCGCCTCGCTCAGCGCCGGTGACCGCGGCCCCTGGGGGTCAATCCGGACCCCACGCCCCCCATGTGCACGGCCAGGAGGGCAAGCCCGACGAGCATGAGGCTCGTCGGGCTGAAGACAGCCTCGGTTGCCGTCCCGGTTACGTGGACGATGAAGGCGATGACGAAGAGCGCGGCCGCCGCGAATGCCAGCATCTGACTTCTCCTGCCGATGGACGGCGAACCACACGTGGTCCCGGTGGTTACGCCGCTATCGGTCGTCTTCCCTGCCAAAGGTCGAGCATTCGTGCGAATCGTGGACTGGTGGCGCAGACGAATTCGACCCCGGCTCGACAACGCCGAAGGCCAAACCGACCGCGCCGGAGCAGGGGCGGATCGGCGAGCCTCACGCGTGTGCGGACGGCCCGGGGCGTGGGCGGGCCGAGCCGGCGCCGGTGTCGATCAGGATCTGTTCGGCCTCGGTGGCGTTGTGTGCCTGGACGGCTCTGGCCATCGCGGCGCGCGCCGCCTCGGGTGTTGCCTGCGGCGGCACCACCAGCAGTGCGAAGTGATCCCCGTCCCCTCGGGTGATGAGGACGGTGTCGTCACCCACGGGAAACGAGTCGATGTGCACGATCCGGTCGTCGATGGTCAGGCGCGTGGGGAGTCCCTCCCAGGCGCTCGCATCCAGTCCGACGCGGGTGATGGGGCCGAGGTGTTCGGTCAACGCGGAGACAAGACTCGGCAACTCGGCGCCGATCCTGCGGGAATGCGGCCACCACGCGCCGTCCAGCGTTCCCTCCCGGGCCCCGGTCGTTTCCAGGCGCAAGAGCGCTGTGCCGGGTTTCACGGCATGGTAAATGGCGTCCGGCAGGAGCTTGCCAAGGTGCGGGATGTCGGAGTCGGCCATGGCGTGTCCGCCCGTCTGAGACTCCTGTGTCCGCCGGTCGTCAGATAGGGGATGGCGGTGTCGGCGTGGCTGCGTGCCAGGGAAGTCTCCTTGGCACAACCGTACCCCTGGAGCCGGCGGCAACCCCTGGTCCGAGCCCGGGGCGCGGTGCTGGGGATCAGGAGGAAATGCCTGGTCGCGCGCATGTTTGTGGCCCTGGATCGGAGTACAGTGAAGAGACCGGGGACATTTCGTGCACCCGCTCCGACGCGGGTGCCGTTCTCGGCGAGCAACAACACCGGGGCGTTGTACGACGGCCCGGGGGCGGGTCCGCACCATGACCGTGACTATCGACCGTACGACGGTCCCCGGGCGGGTTCCCTCGCCGGGGGCCCGCTTGTCACTGACGCCGGCAGGCTCGGCTCCGGGTCTGCTGGACGGCGCCTGGTGGCCTCGTTCCCGTGACCTCTCCCGCGAACTCCCTGCCCTGACGGACGCGCTGGACGGACTCTGGGGCAGGATCACGCGTGTCACGGTGAATCCGACCCATTGGCCCGTGGTTCCGCGCAAGGTGCCGGTCACCGGGCGCATGCTGCACGTGGGGTGGTTCGGGGACGAGCAGGACCCGCACAAACTGATCCTGCTTTCCTACTCCGTCGGCCGCTGGGACCTGTTGGTGATCCCACCGGAGACCGATGCGGCTTCCGCCGCGCGGCTCATGGCCGCGGCAGCCACCCCCGGGAGTTTCCGCACTGCCAGCCGTCTGATGGCCGACGAGGCCACTGCTCGCGGCGCGACGGATGCCCGGAGCCGGGAAGAGGAATGGGAGACCGAGGGCGGGGCCGTGTCCGGCGGGGCCGGGTCCTCGCCGCTCGGGATCCCGAGCGGCCTCCAGCGCTGCACCCAAGGGATGTGAGCAATGTGGAGACCGTCATCACCGTGGCAGCGATCCTCGCCATGATCGCCATGGGAGTCTTCCTGATCCACCAGCTGAATGCCCAGCACGACGCACGGATCGCCTCGTTCCGCTACGGCGAAGCCATCCAGGGACTGGGCCGCCGGAGGCCGAGGCGCCACCGGCCGGGCACCGGGCCCGCCGGACGGTCCGAGGCCGGCGCCCACCGCGACCCGCACGATGGAGGCCGCGGATGACCCCCGCGGAACGAGTGCCTGCCGCAGGGAGCGCCGAAGTCCGTATCGTCGCCGCCTCCCCCGGGGCCGCCCGTCAGGTCGCAGAGGTTCTCCGGCGCTGCTTCGCCTCCACCGAACAGCGCAGCTACCCCGCCGGCCGCGACGGTGGAACCAGACTCCACCTCACCGTGGACACCACGCATGCCGCCGAGCCCGCGCGGTCGTGGCTTGCGGCAAGCCGGTCAGCGGGCGACGACTCTGCGCAGACGGACGACGCCTGACGCAGCAGGACTCCCGCACCCACGCCGAGCACGAGAGGACGGCAGGCAGTCATGGCAACACTGGGCGAGCGGAAGGCCTACCGGGAGCAGGTCATGAAGGCCCTGTACGAAGCCACCGAGGGCAACCGCCTTCTGGGTGTCACCGGGTCGCGGCTGCGCGACGACCTCGGTGTCCATGAGGAGGACCTGGCTGCGGCTTGCACGTATCTGGTGGGCGAGGGGCTGATCGCGGTCGACTGGTCGACAGGCAATACGCCCTCGATGGTCACGCTGACACATCAAGGGATCCGGCTCATGGAGGCTGAAGAGGAGGACCAGGGCTGAGGTGACGCCCACGGACCTGATACGCGGCGCCCCGACAGGGCTCCACCGGTCGGGGCGCCGCGTCGGCCCGGGCCTGATCCCCTGTCTGCTCCCCGACCACCCGCGTGCTCCCGGCGAGTGGTTCCGACGAGTGGTCCCGGCGAGCGGATTCGAAAAAATTCTCCGCGCGGTGTCGAGAATCCGTCATCGGCTGCGACGTCCCCTGTGAGAGTTGCCCACAACGGGCGGCTACGCATCCGAAGGAGCGACGTCATGAAGTATCTGGTGATGGTCCAGGGCTCGCAGGCCGACTACGAAGCGATGCGCGGCACGGCGTCCGCCCAGAGCCCGGCCTGGAGCGAGAAGGATCTGCAGGCGATGTACGCCTTCATGGGCGAGGTCAACAACGACCTTTCCGAGTCCGGCGAGCTCGTGGACGGGCAGGGACTGGCCGAGCCGGCCCTGACCCGTCACGTCACCGCGGGCAAGGACGGACGGCCCGTGATCACCGACGGTCCGTACGGAGAGACCAAGGAGCTGCTCGCCGGGTACTGGGTGCTCGACTGCGAGAGCCTGGAGCGGGTCACCGAGATCGCCGCGCGCGTCGCGCAGTGCCCGATTCCCGAGGGGGCCAACGACTACCCGGTGGTCATCCGGCCCATCCTGGACGGCGGAGGCGATGTGTGAGACGTACGACGGAGGTCGAGGACCTGCTGCGCCTGCACGCGCCGCAGGTCCTCGGTGCGCTGGTGCGGCGGTACGGACACTTCGGCCAGGCCGAGGACTCCGTACAGGAGGCGCTGCTCGCCGCCGCGCAGCAATGGCCTGAGCAGGGACTGCCCGACAATCCCCGCGGCTGGCTGATCAAGGTCGCGTCCCGTCGTCTCACCGAGCAACTGCGCAGCGACGAGGCCCGGCGCAGACGCGAGGAGACGGTCGCGGCGCTGACCCCCCGGGACGCGTTCACGGTGCCTGCGCCCGGTGAGAGCCGCGCCCCCTCCGAGGACGACACCCTCACCCTGCTCTTTCTGTGCTGCCATCCCGAACTCACCCCGGCCGCGCAGGTCGCCCTCACTCTGCGGGCCGTCGGCGGTCTGACCACGGCCGAGATCGCCCGCGCGCATCTGGTGCCCGAGGCGACGATGGCGCAGCGGATCAGTCGTGCCAAGCAGAAGATCAAAGGCGTGCCCTTTCGGCAGCCGGGGCCCGAGGACCGCGATCGGCGGCTCGCCGTGGTGCTCCAGGTGCTCTACCTGATCTTCAACGAGGGCTACACGGCCACCTCCGGCAGCGATCTGCACCGTGCCGATCTCGCCGGCGAAGCGATCCGGCTGACCCGGGCCGTACGCCGGCTGCTGCCGAAGGATCGTGCGGTGGCCGGGCTGCTGGCGCTGATGCTGCTCACCGACGCCCGCAGCGCGGCGCGCGCCGGCCCGCACGGCGAGCTGATCCCGCTCGACGAGCAGGACCGCGCACGCTGGGACCAGGAGTCGATCGCGGAGGGCACATCCCTGGTGGAGGAGGCCCTGTCCGAGGGGCCGGCCGGGGCCTACCAGCTGCAGGCGGCGATCGCGGCGCTGCACGACGAGGCGGCGAGCGCCGATGACACGGACTGGCCGCAGATCCTCGGCCTGTACGACCTTCTCGTACGCCTCGCTCCCGAGCCGATGGCCGAACTCGGCCGGGCCGTGGCCGTCGCCATGGTGCACGGCCCCGAGGCCGGGCTCGCCGAAGTCGCCAAGCTGGAGGACCGGTTGGCGGGCCACCACCGGCTCGACGCTGTACGCGCGCACCTGCTGGAGAAGGCGGGAGACGCCGAAGGCGCACGCTCCGCTTACCGGTTGGCGGCCCGGCGCACCCTCAGCGTCCCGGAGACGCGCTACCTCCAGATGCGGGCGGCCCGGCTGCGGCCCTGACGGGGCCGACACAGCTCGCTGCCGGACCCGAGTCCGTCGTCCGTCGCGGGACGGGCGGCGGCGAGGGCGCCGCGCAGCTGGGCCACAGCCATCCGGAGGGCTCGGGAGGGGCTCCGGTGGGGCCCGGGAGGGGCTTCAGAGCAGGCGTACTCGTCAAATGGAGTTGATCTTGCTCTGGATGGCGTAAGGTTGTGTTTACCGACGCGGGGTGGAGCAGCTCGGTAGCTCGCTGGGCTCATAACCCAGAGGTCGCAGGTTCAAATCCTGTCCCCGCTACTGAAGACAGTGGCCCGGCACTCGAC
>NZ_JBSFMS010000199.1:0-7622 GCF_053599675.1 Streptomyces sp. NPDC000880
CGGGCGCGGACCCTGCCGAGGTCGCCCAGCACGCCGGCAACAGCGTCGAGGTCCTTCTGACCCGCTACGCGAAATACCTCTACGACCGGCAGTCCGTCAACAACCAGCGCATCGAGCCCCTGTTGCGGGCCTACGACCAGCTGCCCGAGGCGGATCAGTAGCGTTGGGGCTGAAACGGTAACGACCCACGAAACCGTTTGTGTTTTGCGCCGTTGTCGGGGCATTCGGGCAGGTCTCATCCGCTTTCCCTGAGGTAGTGACGTGAGGCCCCCAACTCGCACCACGACTGCGTTTCGGTGCCGAACGCTGCCCCCGAGCACCACGAAGCGCGCGACTCCGTCTCCGACAGGACCAGAGCATCGCGCCTGGCACCGGCTACCGGCGAACCGGTCAACAGCGTGACGGCTACACAGTCTCGGACGCTACCGACGGGGCGTCGAGGGTGCACCGCGCATTCCGCAGCCGGACCGCCCTACTGCAGCGTGGCGGCCACGCAATGCGGGTCAGCCCAGAGCTTGGATGAGTTCGTTGCATGCCTGTTCGCAGGAGCGGCAGGCTTCGGCGCAGATGCGGCAGTGTTCCATGTCGGAGTGGCGGCCGCATTCGTCGGCGCATGCCTTGCAGGCGGTGGCGCACGCGGTGAGGATCGCGCGGGTGATGTTGGCGTCGTAGCCGGTGTGGCGGGACAGCACGGACGCGGTGGCGTTGCAGATGTCGGCGCAGTCCATGTCGGTGCGGATGCACTTGGCCAGGTCGCCCACCATGCCCTCGGACAGGCAGGCGTCCGCGCAGGCCGTACACGTCTGGGCGCAGGCGATGCATTCCTCGATGCAGCGGGTGAGCTTCTCGCGGTCGACGTCGCCGAGGTCGGCCGGGTAGGTGGCGAGCATGTCCTTGACCGTGGTCATCGCCGGTTGCCTCCCTTCACTGCCGGAGGCCGGCGGGCCGGGCGGCCACGCCTCTTACAGCCCCGGCCCTTGGCGACTAGCCACGATGGGGTGCCCCAAACACGCCTGGGGCGCCCCATGGTCTCGGGCGCCCCAGGCGTGTTGGTGCCGGTCCGGCTGGTGGTCAGTGGAAGGCGTGGACGACCGCGTGGCCCTTGCCTCGGCCGATCATCCACTTGTTGACCGGGGTGGTGATCAGGAAGGCGACCGCGAAGCCGCCGAGCAGGGCGGACCAGAACAGTCCGTCGGACAGGTGGGCGTCCATCGCTCCGGGGGTGAGGGCGATGATGGCGTTGTCGACCAGCTCCATCACGGCGATGGAGACGGTGTCGGCGGCGAGCGCGACCTTGATCGCGGTCTTGAAGTCCAGGCCGGCCCGGCGCACGGCGAACAGAGTGAAGGAGTAGCCGAAGAGGAACGCGAGCGTGATCGCCAGGACCATGGTGGGCACGTTGCCCCACAGCAGGGCGGTGCCGATGACCATGCCGAGGATCTCGCCGATGGCGCAGCCGGTCAGGCAGTGCAGCGTCGCTTTGGCAGCCGTTCCCCAGGACGCCCCCGCGTGCCCGCCGTGTTCGGCGTGGGTGGCGTGGTCGTGTGCGGTGCCGGTGTGGTGAGCGGTGTGGTCCATGACCTCTTCCCCATTTTCATCCGGAGTGGCACGGGTTCCCGAGCCCCACAACTATGAACCATATACCCCATGGGGGTATTTCGCTATGCGTCTGCCTTCTTTGCGGGCGGCCGGTGGAAGACGGTCCGGGCGGCGACGCGTCAGTGCATGTGCGGGCCTCCGGCCATCTGCGGCTTGCCGCGAGGTACGAGCCCAGGGCCACCGTGGCGCTCGCGGCTGCCGCGAGGGTGCAGACGGTGAAGGCGTTCGTGAAGCCGCCTGCGGAGTTGGACTCGATGCCCGAGGCGGCGACCGTGGAGACGACCGCCACGCCGATCGATCCGCCTACCTCGTGGAAGGTGTTGACGAGCGAGGCCGGCCTCGTGGTGTTCCACCATGCCCAGCGCGGTGGTGGTGGCGGTGACGAAGACCGTGCCGAGGCCGAAGGAGGCCAGGACGAAGCCGGGCAGCAGACCCGCGTACACGCTGCCGTCGGCGGAGAGCCGGGTCAGTGGCACGGATCCGGCGGCGGCGATCGCCATGCCGGCCACGGCGACGGCGCGGCTGCCGATCCGGCTGACGAGGCGGGAGGCGAGGTGGGCGCCGAGGCCGGTGACCACGGCCACGGGCAGGAACAACAGGCCGGTCTTCAGCGGACTGAAGCCCCGGACGTGCTGGAGGTAGACCGAGCCGAGGAAGAAGTACGCGATCAGCAGGGCGGTGGCGATCAGCATCAGGAACGCGCCCGCGAGCACCGGCCGCCGGGTGAACATCCGCAGGTCCATCAGCGGGGCCCGGCTCGCCCGTTCGGACCGCGGCGAATCCCGCGTACAGCACCACCGCGGCGGCCAGCGGCACCAGCGTGGCCGCATCGCCCCAGCTGGCGTCACCCGCCTCCACCAGGCCGTAGATGAGCAGGCCGGTTCCCGCGGTGACCAGCAGCGCGCCGGGGATGTCGAGCCGAACCGGCTGCGGGGCGCGGGCGGGGACGAACGCCGGCAGGGCCGCGAGGACGGCGAGGCCGACGGGCACGTTGATGTAGAAGACCCACTGCCAGCCGGGCCCGTCGGTCAGCGCGCCGCCGATCAGGACGCCGGCCGCCGCGCCCGAGCCGCCGATCGCGGCCCACACGCCCAGGGCCTGTCGTGGAAGGTGGTGGTGACAATCGAGAGCGCCGCCGGGGAGAGCAGGGCGGCCCCGGCGCCCTGGGCGATCCGCCCGCCCAGCAGCACGGCCGCACCCCCGGCGAGGCCGGTGACCAGGGAGGCGGCGGTGAAGAGGGCGAGCCCGGCGAGGAGCGTGCGGCGGGCGCCGAGCGCGTCGGCGAGCCGGCCGCCGAGCAGCATCAGCCCGCCGAAGCACAGGGTGTAAGCGGTGACCGCCCAGGTCAGCGTCGCCCGGTCAAGGTTGAGGTCGGCGGCCATGTCGGGCAGCGCGACGTTCACCACGGTGACGTCGAGGATCAGCATGAACTGCGCGACGCAGATGAGGGCCAGCGCCGCCCAGCGGCGGGGGTCGGCGGGTGGCCGGTGATGGTCCGGCGCGTGGTGCGTGTCGCTTGCGGAGTGAGTCATGACGCGTCCTTGTCGCGAGGGGCGGGATCGCTACGTCCCGCCCCCCGCTCGCAGGGAACTGAAGGCTCAGGCTCCGTAGGCCACGACCGCCATCATCCCGGCCTCGCCGTGGTAGGCGTTGTGGCAGTGCAGCATCCACTGGCCGGGGTTGTCCGCGTCGAAGATGACGGACACCGTCTTCTTGGGCAGCACGATGGTGGTGCCCTTGCGTGGACCGGTGCTGCACGCCGGCGACGGCCGCAGCCACTGAACCCGAGGCGCGGGCGGCCGAGGCCGCGACCAGATGTGCTCCTGCTCCGCTTCCGGCGACGACCTCGCTCATCAACCGGCCGAGTGCTGACCATGGACGGAGTGGTGCCCGTGGTGGTGCGGCGGGTGTGCGGAGCTGCCGGTGTCGTCGGCGTGCCGGGAGTCTTCCGAGGTGGCGGCGGGGCCGGGCCGCACCCCTGCCAGGGTGACCGTGACGAGCCGATGGACCGCGGCCTTTGACGGCAGGCTCCCCGCCGCGGTAAGGGCGTGGAGGCAGTAGCTTGCGAGCTCGCCGGGCGCGATGTCGTCGCGGATGTCACCGGCTAGCGCGCCGTCGGCCAGCAACTCCTCGACCATGCCGTGGAGTCGCCGCTGTGCCTGGGTGACCTGCCGGTCCTGGTGCAGGAACGCGGCGAGGTCGCCGTCGTGGTGCCCCCGGGAGGCGTGGGAGATGAGGGCGAACGCGCGCAGTACGGCCTCCAGCCGCTCACCTGCGCCCTTGGCCTGGTCCCGGACCTCGGCCAGCTGGTCGAGGTGGTGGCTGATCTGTCGCTCGTGCCAGGCGAGCAGGATCGACTCGACGTCCGGGAAGTACTTGTACAGCGTCGCGCGGCCGATCCCGGAGTCCTTGGCGATCCGCGACATCGTCACCGACGTCAGCCCGTGCTCGGCGACCAGCGCCGCGGTGGTGTCCAGGACCGCGGCGCGTACGGCGGCGCGGTGGGCATCGATCGTCTCGTTCCACAGCTTGGGCACGGCCCCAGCATACGATCCGGCGCCGTCGTGACACTGTGGATTGACAGAGACAATGTGTCTCGATAAAGCTGAGGGCGTCACGGGCATCCGGACGATCAGGCCCGATGGGAGGGCGCGACCATAGCCGGCTCCTTGCCCGCGCGGACCGCACCAATGCGCCCAGAGGCGCCCCGTCCTGCGGGGCGGATGCGAAAGGAACGCCATGCCGACCGCCGAAGCCAGCGTCGAGACCGAGCGCCCCAGCCGGTACCTCGTCCAGCTCTGCAAGCACTTCGCGAACAAGGGCCGCCACCTCGGTCACCGACCGCAGGCCCACCTGGGCGGTGACGCGCAAGCGCTCCGTGACATGCGGGCCGTTGCCGAACAGGCACGGGTTGAGTGGACCGACACCGAGGGGGACGTCAGCCTTCCCTGGGGCGGGATCACCTTGCGGGCCGCCTCGGGCGTGCTGACGCTGCGGGTCGAAGCCGTCGACGGGGAGGATCTGAGGCGGCTGCAGGACCTTGTCGCCGGGCATGTCGAGAGGTTCGGCCGGCGCGACGGGCTGCAGGTGAGCTGGCAACGACCGGAGTCTCCTGCGGTTTCCCCAGAAGCGGTCGGCACGGCGGGGGTGCCGGGTGGGGGAGCCGTGCCACGCCGCAGGTACCCCAGGGTGATGGGCCTCGTGGCCGCTATCGCGTTCGTGCTCGCCGTGCACCTGGGGTTGGGCGGCGTCGTCCTGGCGAACTGGCAGCGGACCGGCTGGGCCGTCGGCGGCGTCCTGGTCGTCGTCCTGGTGAAGGTCGCGGTCCTGGGCGGGTTCGCCATTCGCCGGGGTCGAGCCACGAAGAGCCGTTGAACCGCCGCGGTCGGGCGAGGCAATGCGGAAGGGTGGGGTGGATGGGGGGCGCGCCGGCGCTCAGTGCCCGCCGCTCGCCTCGACGTTGAGGCGCTTGGTGAAGGTTCGGCCGCCGTCCTTCGACTCGTACACCCCGTTCTGCGTGGCGGCCAGGACGTGCTCGGCACCGACGGCCGTGAGTGCCTGGGGCTGGCCGCCCGGCACCGTGGCCAGCTTCGTCCACCTGGTCCCGCCGTCGGTGCTGCGTTGCAGTCCGCCGGTGGTGTCGATTCCGTACAGCGCCTCCTTCGCCGGCCAGGAGAGGAAGGCCATCACCGGTTGCCTGCCCGCGGAGAAGGTCTTGCCGCCGTCGGTGCTGCGCGCCACTCCCTCGCCCGTGGTGGCGAGTACGAGGTCGGCATCCTGGGGGCTGACCGCGATGTCGAGCGCCTCGAGCGTCGCTCCGTCCTTCCAGGCTGTGCCGTCCTTGCTGGTGCGCAGCAGGCCGTTGGTCGCGTCGTATCCGTAGACGGTGCCGTGCACGTAGTCGAGGGCGTGGAAGTCGGATTCGCCGGACAGGGACAGCGACTTCCAGCTCTTGCCGGCATCCGTGCTCTTGATCAGCCCCTTGTTGCCGGGGCCGTTGTCCCCCGTGGTGGGATGTCCGCTCGCGAAGAACGTCTTGGCCCCGGCCACGGTGAAGCCCATGAAGTCGTCCTTGCTGTCGCCCACCAGCGTGGGCCGGCCTTTGGCGTCAGGGGTGTGGACGCCTTCGTGCGTCGCGACGTACAGGCGCTGGTCGGAGGGGTCCAGACCGAGTCCGTGGATGTGGCTCACGGTGACGCCGGATCCGGCACCGGTTGCGGAGGCGTCGCTGTCGTCGTCGCTGCCGGAGCAGGCGGTCAGGGCAAGGCTGAGAACGGCCGCGGTGGCAAGGCGCTGGTTCATGGCTCCTCGGAGGAAAGGCGTGGGGGTGCACCGGGATCACGACCGGGTGCGGGCAGGGGAGGAGGCGGCTGTCCGGGCTCCGCCGACGCGAGCGCGGCGAAGCCCGGACAGCCAGTGTGGTGCGACGCGGGCCCGACGGGCGCGCGTCGAGGGGCTCAGAGCCGGTCGAGGATGCTCTGGAGCTGCTTGACCTCGGCGGACTGGCCATTCACGATGTCGCCCGCCATCTTCACGGCATCGGCGTTCTTGCCGTTCTTCTGCTGGTCCTTGGCCATGGTGATCGCACCGTTGTGGTGGTCGATCATCATCTCGGCGAACATCTTGTCGAACTCGGTGCCCTTCATGGCCTTGAGTTCGTTCATGTCCGCGTCGGACATCATGCCGTCGCCGCCGTGGTCCATGCCGCCGTGGTCCATGCCGCCGTGGTCCATGCCGGGCATGGACTCCGCTGCGGTCGGCTGCTTCCAGGACTCCAGCCAGCCCTTCATCGTCTGGATCTCGGGGTCCTGGGCCTTCTCGATCTTCCCGGCGATGTCCTTGATCTCCGCGTCCGAGGCGCGGCCGTCGGCCAGCTTGGCCATCTCCAGGGCCTGCTCGTGGTGCGGGATCATCATCTGCGCGAAGGTGACGTCCGCGTCGTTGAAGCTCGCGGATCCGGTCTCGGCGGTCGCTGACGCGGACGCCGACTCCGAGCTGCTGCCGCTGCCGTGGTCCATGCCGCTCATGTCATCGCCACCGCAGGCGGCGAGGAACAAAGCGCCGGCGGCGACCGCGCCCACGGCGACGACGCGGCGGGCGGGCTTGCGGCGCAGGGCACGCGTGAAGGAAGTCATGGTCGATTCACCTCGTGTGTCGGTTCTGTGGCTGTACGGGCGTACGCGAAGCCGCGGGATCGCGCGTGATGCGCGCCCGCGAGAGACCGTTCGGCCTACAGCCGCAGAACTGACAAACGGGTGAGATCGGGGCCGCGTGGCGGGGGGTTGGGCCGCAGTACGGCGGCGACCTGAGCGAGAAGCTCCGCCAGCCATTCCTCGTGCCGGGCGAACGCCAACCTGAGGAGCGCAGCGAGGACCCACGCGCCGAACAGGACCGCCAGGCACAGCGAGAGCATGTCCATGGCCATGGCGGGCTGGTGGGTTGACGGATCCGCAGGATCCGTCGTGTGACTGCCCATGCCCGCCTCGGTGTCGGCGGGAGTGCTCATGGGGGTGTGGGCCGCGTCGACCGTCGTGGCGTGGGACGCGGTGCTCATGGCGAAGTCGTGCGAGGTGTCGGGGTGCCCCAGAGTGTGCATCGTGAAGACGCCAAGGGCGAGCACCACGACGAGCAGCAGGTGCCCGAGGGCACCTCCTGCGCGTACGTGCCGCCTCGCCTTCACTCCGGTTCCCTTCCTTGGCTGTTGTGGATCTGCTTTCCGACAGTACCCAAAGGGTGCGGGCCGCGCCGCAGGGGGACTGCGTCTCTGCCGGCCCCGCGCTGAGCGGATCAGAGCTGCGCGTCGTCGGCCCGCGGAGCCCGGGCCGCCTTTCTGACTGAGATGGGTTGCCAGTGCCTGGAGCAGCGCGGCGGCCGTCATCCTCACCAGCGGGTGCTCGACTGCCCGTCGAAGAGCGCTGTTCTGTGATGGGACGTGCACCGCCGATTAGACCTGGGTGGCCGCTGTCGACCAATGTCGCGGCGTTCGGGGCTTTCGTGGACGTCGGCGTCCACCAGGACGGTCT
>NZ_JBSFMS010000200.1:0-7079 GCF_053599675.1 Streptomyces sp. NPDC000880
GCAAGAAGCATGACAAGAAGCACGAGAATAAGAAGGACAACAAGAAGGACAAGAAGCACGAGAAGCACCCCGACACTCTGGTGACCCGCCACGAGATGGCGCACTTCCTGGGCCGCATGGGCCAGTGGGTCACCGCTGCGGAGATGTACGACACCGTGGCCAGGGCCCGCACACGGGTCCTGGGAGCCGCCCACCCCGACACCCACGCCGCTCAGCGCGATGCCGACCGGGCCCGTGCCCACCTGGGCGACCCGCCGTCCGGCAAGCGCCCGCCGGGCCCCAGGGGCTGATCCCCGGCCCCCATTACGCTTCCCCGAGTGACCACTTCTGACTACGCCACGTACATCGCGTCCCTCCCCCGCATCCTCGCCGGCGCCGCCGTGCTCTTCCGTGACGGCCAGGGGGACGTGCTGCTCGTCGAGCCCAACTACCGCGAGGGCTGGGCGCTGCCCGGCGGGACCGTCGAGTCGGACTTGGGCGAGACCCCGCGGCGGGCGGCGCGGCGGGAGACGCTCGAAGAGATCGGCCTCGATGTGGAACTCGGCGCGCTGCTGGCGGTCGACTGGGTTACGGGCGTGGCGAGGCCCCCGATCGCCGCGTATGTCTACGACGGCGGGGTGCTGACCGAGTCGCAGATCGAGACGATCCGGCTGCAGGAGGAGGAGTTGATCTCCTGGCGGCTGGTGTCCCGTGACGAGATCCGCGAGTATCTGCTGGGGTCGCTCGGGCACCGGGTGCTGGCCGCTCTGGACGCGCTGGAGGCCGGCACCGGGACGGTGGAGCTGGAGAATGGCCTGCCGCCTGCCTGACCCGCCGCCCCGCCGACACCGCCGCCCGCCCCGGTCCCGCGAACTCACCTTTCGTATACGCGCGTTCACACCGCGTTGGCGTTCGCCCCGGTCGCCTCCGCCGGTACAGCACAGCACAGCACAGCACCGAGTGAAATCGGCTCGCCGCCGCGGGGGCCCGCTGCGTACGCTCGCGGCATGACTCTCGTCGCGATCCTCAGCGGCGCCGGTATCTCCACGGACTCCGGCATCCCCGACTACCGCGGGCCGAATGGCCTGTGGCGGCGCGATCCGGAGGCCGAGAAGCTCGTCACGTACGACTACTACATGGGCGATCCGGAAATCCGCCGCCGCTCCTGGCGGATGCGGCGCGACAGCACGGCATGGCGCGCCCAGCCGAACGCCGCGCATCTCGCCGTCGCCGAGCTGGACCGGCAGTCCGGGGTCGCGGTCCGGGTGATCACCCAGAACGTCGACGGGCTGCACCAGCTGGCGGGAATGCCCGAGCGCAAGGTGCTCGAACTCCATGGCACGGCACGGACGGTGACCTGCACCACATGCCACGCCCGCTCACCGATGGCACAGGCGCTGGAGCGGGTCGAGGCCGGCGAGGAGGACCCGCCGTGCCGTGTGTGCGGCGGGATCCTGAAGTCGGCGACGGTGATGTTCGGGGAACGGCTCGATCCGGCGGTGCTGGCCGAGGCGATGGCGATCGCCAAGGCCAGCGAGGTCTTCATCGCGGTCGGCACGAGCCTGCAGGTGCAGCCCGCGGCCTCGCTTGCGGGGATCGCCGCGGAGCACGGGGCTCGGCTCGCGATCGTCAATGCCGAGCCCACCTCCTACGACGAACTGGCGGACGAGGTCGTCCGCGAGCCGATCGGCACAGCTCTGCCCGCGCTGCTGAAGCGGCTGAGTCCAAGCCCGTACGGCGCTTGAGGACCGGAGTCCGGGGCGGAGCCCCAGTCCTTAGAACAGCGCGTCGTCAAAAGCGCCGCACTCGAACGCGAGCAGCCGCTGTTTGCGGTCGAGTCCGCCGCCATAGCCGATGAGGCTGCCCGTCGAGCCGATGACCCGGTGGCACGGGACGATGATCCCGATCGGGTTCTTGCCGTTGGCCAGACCCACCGCGCGGGAGGCACCGATATTGCCGAGCGCCTCGGCCAGTTGCCCGTAGGTACGCGTCTGGCCGTACGGAATCTGCCGTAGCTGGTTCCAGACGCCCCGCTGGAAGGGCGTTCCTTCGAGCCGCATCGGCAGGTCGAACTCCTTGAGCTCCCGGGCGAAGTACGCGTCGAGCTGGCGGATCGTCTCGCCGAAGGGAGCGGGGTCCGGCTCGCCGAACGTCTCCTCGTCGGGGCGGTGGCGCTGCGCGGTCATGTAGAGGCCGCTCAGCACGCCGTCGGTGGCGACGAGGGTGAGCGGGCCGTACGGGCTGTCCGTGACGGTGTGTTGTTTCACCGGACTTCCTTACACGGGGAGGTGGTTGATGGGATGGCCGTCGGTAGCCCAGAGGTACTGGACGGCGTACGCGCGCCAGGGCCGCCAGGCAGCGGCGCGCTCGGTGAGAGCGGCGGGCGTGGAGGGCAGAGAGAGATCGGCCGCCGCGCGCCGCATCCCGAGATCGCCCGGCAGGAACGCGTCGGGGTCGCCGAGTGCCCGCATCGCGATCACCTCGACCGTCCAGGGGCCGAAGCCGGGCAGCGCGATCAGCTGGGCGCGGGCCTTGTCCCAGTCGCTGTCGAGGCCGAGCCGCAGCGATCCGTCGGCCAGCGCGCCGACGAGGGTCGTCAGAGTGGTGCGGCGGCTGCGGGGCAGCGCCAGCGTCTGCGGGTCCAGCGCCGCCAGCGCCGCGGACGACGGGAAGAGGTGGGTGAGGCCACCCTCGGGGTCGTCGATCGCCTGGCCGTGCGCGGTGACCAGCCGGGCGGCGTGGGTGCGGGCCGCGGCGGTCGAGACCTGCTGGCCGAGCACCGCCCGTACCGCGAACTCCGCCGCGTCGACGGTGCGCGGCACCCGTCGGCCGGGTGCCTTGTCGACCAGCGGGGCGAGCAGCCGATCCGTACGCAGCTGGTCGTCGACGGCGACCGGATCGGCGTCCAGGTCGAGCATCCAGCGGCAGCGGCTGATCGCGATGGTGAGGTCGCGCGGGTCGGTGAGGGAGAGCCGGCAGGCGATGTGGTCGGGGTGCGGGGTGAGAGCGACGATGCCGTGTCCGTACGGGAGGCTCAGGGTGCGGCGGTACGCGCCGTCCCGCCACTCCTCGACGCCGGGGACGCCCGTCGCGGCGAGGTGTCCGAAGAGGTTGCTCGGGTTGAGCGGTGCGCGGTACGGCAGCCGCAGAGCGATCACGCCGGGGGTCTGCGGCGGTGTGGAGCTGCTGCGGGCGGCGCGGGTGCGCAGTTCGCCCGGGGCGAGCGCGAAGACTTCGCGGACGGTGTCGTTGAAGGTACGGATGGAGGAGAAACCGGCCGCGAAGGCGATCTCGGCCATGGGGATGCCGGTGGTTTCGATGAGCAGGCGCGCGGTCTGGGCGCGCTGTGCGCGGGCCAGGGCGAGCGGTCCCGCGCCCAGTTCGGCGAGGAGCTGGCGCTCGATCTGGCGGGTGGAGTAGCCGAGGCGGGCGGCGAGGCCCGGCACGCCCTCGCGGTCGACGACCCCGTCCTGGATGAGGCGCATGGCGCGGGCGACGGCGTCGGCGCGGGCGTTCCACTCCGGCGAGCCGGGGCTGGTGTCGGGGCGGCAGCGCTTGCAGGCCCGGAATCCGGCCTGCTGGCAGGCGGCGGCGCTCGGGTAGAAGGTCATGTTCTCGACCTTCGGCGGCACGACGGGGCAGCTGGGGCGGCAGTAGATCCGCGTGGTCAGCACGGCCGTGAAGAACCAGCCGTCGAAGCGGGCGTCCTTCGACTGGACGGCGCGTACGCAGCGCTCTGTGTCGGTGTGCATGGCTCAAGCATCGGCCACGCCCGGGGGGCAGGGCTGGCGAGAAAACGACATCAGCCAGCCGCCGCCCTCCAACGCCGCCACACCGCCTTCGCCGCGTGGTGCCCCGACATGCCGTGTACGCCCGGTCCCGGCGGGGTCGCTGACGAGCAGATGAAGACCGAGGGGTGCGCGGTGGCGTACGGGACGCGGGCGAGCTTGGGGCGGATCAGCGTCTGGAGCCCGGCGAACGCCCCGCACGCGATGTCACCACCGACGTAATTCGCGTTGCGCTGGGCGAGTTGGGGAGGTCCCGCGACGGCGCGGGCCAGCACGAGGTCGCGGAAACCCGGCGCGAAGCGTTCCAGCTGCCGCTCGATGGCCTCGGTGGCGTCGCCCTCCCAGCCGGCCGGCACATGCCCGTACGCCCACAGGACATGCTTGCCCGCCGGGGCCCTGGACGGGTCGATCACACTCGGCTGGGAGGTGATCAGGAAGGGCACCCGGGGAGCGACACCCGCGACGGCCGCCCTGAGGGCCGTATCGATCTCACCGGCGGTGGGTCCGAGGTGCACGGTCCCGGCCACGCGGGCCTCCTTCGCGGTCCACGGCACCGGACCCGACAAGGCGTAGTCGATCTTGAACACGGAGGCGCCGTACCGGTAGTGCTGATACGCCTGGCCGAGATCCGCGATCCTGGCGAGCGCTGTCGGCGAGGTGTCGAAGATGTACGCCCGGGCCGGCGGCAGCTCGTCCAGCCGCTTCACCTCCGCGCCCGTGTGAATCACACCGCCCTGTTCGCGCAGATACGAGGCGAGGGCGTCGGAGATCGCCTGGGAACCGCCGCGCGGCACCGGCCAGCCCTTCTCGTGCGCGGCCAGCGCGAAGCACAGGGCGATACCGGCGGTGGCGAAGCCGCTGGTCGGGGCGATGGCGTGGGCGGCGAGCCCGGCGAACAGGCCACGGGCCCGCTCGCCCTGGAAACGGCGCGAGACCCAGGACGCGGGCTGGAGCGCGGTCAGCCCGAAGCGCGCCAGGCGGTAGGGGTCGCGGGGCAGCCCGTCCCAGGGGGTACGCAGGAAGTCGGCGGCGAGGGTGTCCCAGTGGCCGGTGTAGGGGGCGACGAGCCGGCGGTACGCCCCGGCGTCACCGGCTCCCAGGGACATCGCGCTCTCGCCGACCGAGCGGCTCAGCACGGCGGCGGTGCCGTCCGGGAAGGGGTGGGCGAGCGGCAGTTCGGGGTGCAGCCATTCCAGGCCGTGCCGCGCGAGCGGCATGGCGGCGAAGGCGGGCGAGCCGATGCCGAGGGGGTGAACCGCGGAGCAGGGGTCGTGGCGGAAGCCGGGGAGGGTGAGCTCCTCGGTCCTCGCTCCGCCGCCGATCGTGTCCGTGGCCTCGTACACCGCCACGGAGAAGCCACGGCGGGCCAGTTCGACAGCGGCGGTCAGTCCGTTGGGGCCCGCCCCCACGACGACTGCATCGAGCATCGACGGCACCTTCGGACTCCTTTGTCAGCCGATGGCCAAGGTCCCCAGGATATTCCGGGGCGCCGACAGCGGGGGCCGGGGCAGTGTCCGGCGCGATGAATTCCAAGATCGAAACGATGGCGCAGCAGCTCACGACGGTGCGCGGGGTGCGTGCGGTAGCGCTGGGCAGCCGCGCCCGCGGATCGCACCGCCCACTGGTCCGCGAGGTGCGGGCGGCGCTGGGCCGACCTGCGCGGTGCGGGCAGGTGCGCACCCACCGGGGTGACCCGCGGCCGCACAGGGTCGTTCCTGTCACCCCGCCGGCACGGGGCCGTTTACGTCACCCGGCCGCACAGGGTCGTTCACCCCGCCAGCAGGCTCCGGACCCGTTCCGCCGTCTCCGCGTCCCTCGCCGCCGTGAACGGCAGCGCGTTCCCGCCCGCGATACGGAACGGCTCGCCCGCCACCGTCATGTGCGCCCCTCCCGCCTCCGTCACCAGGAGCAGGCCCGCCGCGTGGTCCCACGCGTTCTCCCAGGAGAAGGCAACCGCGTCCAACTCGCCCCGCGCCACGGCCAGATACTCCAGGCCCGCCGAGCCGCACGGACGCGCGTGCACCCCCTCCACGTTCAGGCCGAGCAGCGCCCGCTTCTGGTCCGGGGTCGTGTAGTCCGGGTGGGACATGGCCACCTGCAGCGCCGCCCCCGGCGCCGGTGAACCCGCCCGTAGCGGCGTGCCGTTGAGGCGGGCGCCGCCGCCCCGTATGGCTGTCGCCATCTCGTCGAGCACCGGTGCGTACGTCCAGGAGGCGAGCACCTCGCCGCGCTGGGCAAGGGCGACCAGCGTGCAGAACCCCGGATCCCCGTGGGCGAAGTGCCAGGTGCCGTCGACCGGGTCGACGATCCACACGGGCGCGTCGCGTTGCAGCGCCTCGTACACGGAGGGGTCCGCGTGCACGGCCTCCTCGCCGACCACGACGGAGCCGGGGAGCAGGGCCGTCAGGGACGCGGTGAGGTGCTCTTCGGCGAGACGGTCGGCGGTCGTCACCAGGTCGTGCGGCCCGCTTTTCTCGACGATCTCGTGCGCGGCGAGCTGACGGTAACGCGGCATGATCTCGGTGGCGGCCGCCTTGCGGACCGCCACCTCGACCTCGGACAGATCACCGTTCAGGAAGTCATCGATCATTTCTCCAGCTAAGCACGGCCCGCTGACATCGGACCGTCCGCCCGGTGCCCCATCGCGTAACCCTGCATTCCCCGCGGGTTCGCCGCGGCGGACAGCACACCCGTGCGCGGGTCCCCGGCGACCGCTGACCGGGCGAGCCGCGGGGGCGGCTGTAGCGCTACCGCCCGGCGTCCTGGCCGACCGCTCCCCGCGCGAGTAGCAGCAGCGCGTCGACCAGGTCGTCGGCCGGGCCGCCCGTGGCCAGTCTGCGCAGTTGCAGGCCCATCACCAGCGCGACCGTGGTCGCGGCGAGGCGTTCGGCGTCCGGGACGCCGAGGCCGGTGAGGATCTGCGCCGCGAGCCGGTCGTACGCGGCGAATGCCTCGGCGGCCGCTTCCCGCAGCCGCTCGTCGCGCCCGGCCTGGACGTACACTGCCCGCGGGGCCGAGCAGCTGGGCGCCGACGGGCAGTCCGTCGGCCGTGAGCCCGGCGGGGACGTTGACACCGGGCCAGCCGAGGACGTTCCAGGGCCAGGCGTACGGGCACGCGGCCGCCATCGTCGCGTCGGTGCGCCAGGCGCTGAGTCCGTCGAACGCGCCGATCCGAGGGGGCGGGGCCGCGGTGGTCGGGGTGAGGACTACATCGAACCCGGACGAGTCGAAGATCGCGCCGATCCTGGCGTGCTGGCGGGCGAGTACGCGATCTGCAAGGCGTCACTCATGGGTCGGCTCCTCTTCGAGGAC
>NZ_JBSFMS010000201.1:0-7042 GCF_053599675.1 Streptomyces sp. NPDC000880
CATTCTCCCAGACGGGAGGCACCCCTCCGAGGTTGCCCGCTCCCCAGCCATTCTCGCGGGAAATGGTCGTCGAGAAAGTGCTTCCCTTCTGCCGACGCACCAGCGTCAGTGAGCCGGAACCAGCTTGGGGTTCGGGCCGTAGCCGTTCTCGTGCGACTTGCTGTCACTGGCCAGGAACACCAGCAGGATGATTCCGCCCACGAGCGGGACCAGCCCGATGAGCAGCCACCAGCCCGACCGGTCCGTGTCGTGCAGCCGACGGACGGCGACACCGAGGCTGGGAAGGAGCACGGCGAGGCTGTACAGCGCTCCGATGACCGGGCTCGTGCCGGCAACAGTGTCGATGATCGTCAGCGCGATGCTGACGACGACGCTGATCAGGGTGAACATGATGAGGCCCGTCCTTGTGGACCAGGCCGAGCAGAAATGTGGCTTGAAGTGTGCGGGTCAAACCGTTACCTGGGGCCGGCCGAGCCCGGGCTGAGCGGTGCGCTTGACACCGAAATCGAACATCCATTCTCATGGGATTCCGGCCCTCGGTTTCCGGGAGTTATCCACAGGCTGGAAGGACGTCGGGGCCCATTGTCAGTGGCAGGGGTTAGCGTCTTTGACGTGAAGCGATCGACTCAAGCAAATCGGGTGGAACCCATGGCAGGAACCGACCGCGAGAAGGCGCTCGACGCCGCGCTCGCACAGATTGAACGGCAATTCGGCAAGGGCGCGGTGATGCGCCTGGGCGAGCGGCCGAACGAGCCCATCGAGGTCATCCCCACCGGGTCGACCGCGCTCGACGTCGCGCTCGGCGTCGGCGGCCTGCCGCGCGGCCGTGTGGTGGAGGTGTACGGCCCGGAGTCCTCCGGCAAGACGACCCTCACGCTGCACGCCGTGGCGAACGCCCAGAAGGCGGGCGGCGCGGTGGCCTTCGTGGACGCGGAGCACGCCCTTGACCCCGAGTACGCGAAGAAGCTCGGCGTCGACATCGACAACCTGATCCTGTCCCAGCCGGACAACGGCGAGCAGGCGCTCGAGATCGTCGACATGCTCGTCCGCTCCGGCGCGCTCGACCTGATCGTCATCGACTCCGTCGCAGCCCTGGTGCCCCGCGCGGAGATCGAGGGCGAGATGGGCGACTCGCACGTCGGTCTGCAGGCGCGGCTGATGAGTCAGGCGCTCCGGAAGATCACCAGCGCGCTGAACCAGTCGAAGACCACGGCGATCTTCATCAACCAGCTCCGCGAGAAGATCGGCGTGATGTTCGGCTCGCCGGAGACGACGACCGGTGGCCGCGCGCTGAAGTTCTACGCATCGGTGCGGCTCGACATCCGCCGTATCGAGACCCTCAAGGACGGCACCGACGCGGTCGGCAACCGCACCCGCGTCAAGGTCGTCAAGAACAAGGTCGCGCCGCCCTTCAAGCAGGCCGAGTTCGACATTCTCTACGGGCAGGGCATCAGCCGCGAGGGCGGTCTGATCGACATGGGCGTGGAGCACGGCTTCGTCCGGAAGGCGGGCGCCTGGTACACGTACGAGGGCGACCAGCTCGGCCAGGGCAAGGAGAACGCCCGTAACTTCCTGAAAGACAACCCCGATCTCGCCAATGAGATCGAGAAGAAGATCAAGGAGAAGCTGGGCGTCGGCGTCAGGCCGGAGGCCCCGGCGGCCGAGCCCGGCGCGGACGCCGCCGGCGCCGGTGCGGTGGCTCCGGCCGAGGACGGGGCGAAGTCCGCGCCCGCGTCCAAGGCCAAGTCGGCCAAGACGGCGGCGGCCAAGGGCTAGCAAATGGCCCGGCGAACCGAATGGCCGGGCGACAGCGCCGACTCGTCGAGGGCCGAGAAGGAGCTGTCGCCTCAGGATCCGGCCGAGCGGGCGCGAGCGATCTGCCTGCGGCTGCTCACCGGGACCCCACGCACCCGCAAGCAGCTCGCGGACGCGCTGCACAAGCGTGAGATCCCCTCGGAGGTGGCCGAGGAGGTCCTCTCCCGCTTCGAGGACGTGGGGCTGATCAACGACGCGGCCTTCGCGGACGCATGGGTGGAGTCCCGGCACCACGGCCGGGGCCTCGCCCGGCGGGCGCTCGCGCGGGAACTGCGCACGAAGGGCGTGGACTCCGCGCTGATCGACGAGGCGGTCGGGCAGCTCGACTCCGAGCAGGAGGAGGAGACCGCCCGCGAGCTGGTCGCGCGCAAGCTGCGGTCGACGCGAGGCCTCGACCGGGACAAGCGCCTGCGTCGCCTCGCGGGCATGCTCGCGCGCAAGGGCTACCCGGAGGGTATGTCGCTCAGGGTGGTCCGCCAGGCATTGGAGGAAGAGGGCGAGGACACGGAGGGCTTGGGGTACGAGGGGTTCTGAACCGGGGGTGTGCGCTCAACGGGCGTTGGGCCCCCGACCTCCAGGGCATTCGCCCCCGACCCTCATTCCGAAACTGGCAGCCCAGCCGCCTTCCACGCCTGGAAGCCGCCCACCAGATCGGTGGCCCGGCGCAGTCCCAACTGCTGCAGGGACGCGGCCGCGAGGCTCGACGCGTAGCCCTCGTTGCAGATCACCACGACCAGCAGATCGTGGCTGACCGCCTCCGGCGCGCGGTGGCTGCCCTGGGGGTCCAGTCGCCACTCCAACTCGTTGCGTTCCACGACCAGCGCACCCGGAATCAGACCGTCCCGCTCGCGCAGCGCCGCGTACCGGATGTCCACCAGCAGCGCGCCCGCCCCGGCCGCCTCGAAGGCCTCCTTCGGCTCGACCCGGTCCAGGTCCTTCCGCACCCGCTCCAGGAGCTCGTCGATCCCCACCTTCCCCCAGCTCACTGCCAGTCCTCCGGACGCTCGACCTGCTCAAGACGGAGCACCGCGCCGGACCGGCTGAAGCGCCGGATCAGCGGCAGCGGCGGGTAGTACGCATGGACCGAGACGGCATGCTCGGCGGCCGACTCGTTCAGCACCTCGTGCACATGGTGCTTCCCGAAGGCCCGGCCCTCGCCGGCCCCCAACTGCCGCTCGCGGTCGACTCCCTCGTTGAGCTCGAGGGTCTTCCAGCCGCTCGCGGGGAGCCGCACGGCGAGGGAGTACTCCTTCAACTCGCCCACGGCCGTGGCGAACGCGCCGAACGACTCGGCGTGGTCGTGCCAGCCGGTGCCCGTGCCCGGCGGCCAGGCGATCAGCCAGGCCTCACTGCCGCCGGGTCCGTCGAGCCGTACCCACGTCCGGCCTTCGGGATCGAGCGGGAGCGAGGCGATGAGGTTCTTGTCGGCGGCGGAGCGCCGCACGAAGTCGAGCAGCTCGGCGGCGGTCGGCGCGGACGCGTCCGTACGTGCCGACGCGTCCGTACGCGCAGAGGCAGCAGTGACCGGGGTGGAGACAGGCTGGGACACGGAAACCGTCCTGGAAGTTCGCTGGAGGGCGCGCAGGCCCATCAGGCCACAGCGCGCGGGAAAGGCGAATTCAGCAGGACGGGCGACACACGCATCCCGCATAGCGGACGAGGTCCATATGGACCCTCCGCCACAGGCGCACATCGGTGTCGGTCACGCTCCGGAGTACACCATGTGGGCCTTCGAGGGTCAATTGATGTCGGCAGTACGGTCACTGCGCGCCGCTGACGGAGCACCGCCGCGCGCCGCGTCCGCCGCCGCGTACAGCTCCGCAGGCCGCACCCCCGCGAACGAGGCGACCAGGTGCCCGTCGGGCCGCACCAGCAGCACTGTGTGCGCCGAAGCGCCCGGGTAGCTCTCCGTCACCAGCAGCTCCGCCCGCACCGGCAGCGCGGTGACCGCCGCGGCCAGCCGCGGCATCACGCCCGCGCTCACCCAGTGCCGCCGGTCCCACACCCCCGTACCCGGCGCGACCAGCACCACCAGCAGCTGCCCCCGCCCCAGCCGGTCCCGCAGCCGCGCGCTGGCGCCGTCCGGCGCGGTCACCCGTACATCCGCGACCGGAGCGCCCGCCTCCGTGCCCACGAAGGTCTGTGAAGGGGCGTATTCGGGTGCGAGGGGGGAGTGCGTGTAAACGGGTGGCGCGCCAAGCGGGCCGTGCCCCAGATGGCCGTCGGTCAGCAGAGTGTCGTGCCCGCGCGCGGCACCCGGAAGATACGTACGCAGCCCGCTGCCGCCACGCAGTATCGGCAGAGACTGGTCGGCGGCGCGCAGCCGAGAGGCGACGGCGGCCCGCCGCTCCGCCTGGTAACTGTCGAGCAGCGGCTCCGACACGCCGTGGTGCCAGCTGTGCGCCAGCTTCCACGCGAGGTTGTCGGCGTCCCGCAGCCCTTCGTCGAGCCCCTGTGTGCCGAGCGCCCCGAGCAGATGCGCGGCGTCGCCCGCGAGAAAGGCCCGGTCCACGCGCCAGCGCCGCGCGAGCCGGTGGTGCAGCGTGTAGACGCCGGTGTCGAGGAGCTCATACGGAGGCGTCTCACCGCACCAGCCGGCCAGGGTGTCCCGTACGCGCGCCACCAGGGCGTCGGGGGTGACCAGTTCGCCGCGGGACGGCAGCAGCCAGTCCAGCCGCCAGACATCGTCCGGCAGCGGCCGGGCGGTGACCTCGTCGCCGCCCGTGCGCCAGGGCGGCCGGCGGTGCAGCAACGCCTCGTCGGGCCAGGGGAGTTCGGTGCGCAGGGCGGCGACGGCATGCTGTTCCACAGCCGTACGGCCCGGGAAGCGGATGCCGAGGAGCTTGCGGACCGTCGACCTGGCCCCGTCGCAGCCGACCAGATGACTGCCGCGCCACCAGGTCGCACCGGGCCCCCGGGTGTGCACGCTGATCCCGGTCGCGTCCTGCTCCAGCGAGTCGACGCGACTCCCGGTGACGAGCCGGACCAACCGCTGCGCGGCGACGGCATCCCGCAGTCCGCGCGCGAGGGCGTGCTGGGGGATGTGTAGCGGCGCGGGTGCGCGGTCGTCGCCGAGGGCGAGCTGCCGTACGTCCTGCCGGCGCCGCATCGAACGCCAGCCGGTCCAGCGGGAACCTTCGTCACGGCCAGTGGCGCAGCCGAGCCGTTCCACCATGGCTGCCGTGTCGGGCCGCAGCACGACCGTACGGGCGCGCCGCTGCTCGTCGTTGCCCGCGCCTTCGTCGAGCACGACCGAGGGGACGCCTTGCTGCGCAAGGGCCAGCGAGAGCGCGAGCCCGACAGGCCCCGCGCCCACGATGATCACCGGGTCCACGGCACGGCTCCTTCTGGCTTGCTGACGGAACGAAAGATAGCAAGTCGAGCCCGGTGCACGATCACACAACGTATGCAACCCACTGTGGGTGCATGCGTCAAGTGACAGAGGTATGCGGCGAGGGGGCAGCGGCCCTAGCCGCTGCCCCCTCGTGTTCTGCTGCCGGTGGTGGCCGGTCGTCAGATGGCGCCTGCGCCTCAGGCCGTAGCGCCGCCGCCGTGGTCCATCGTGTGGCCCGGGGCGTTGAGCTCCTCGACCTCGTCCGCTCCGAGGACCGCTCCGGTGCCCTTCTTCGTCCGGCGCGCCCGGCCCTCCAGCCAGCCCGCAACGCTGGTGAGCAGGAAGTTGAGCGCGATGTAGATCAGCGCGATCACGGTGAGCGCGGCGATGGTGTTCGCCCCGTAGTTCGCCGGGATCGTGCGGTACTGCGACATCAACTCGGCGAGGCCGAGCAGGGCGCCGCCGAGCGCGGTGTCCTTGACGATCACCACAACTTGGCTGACCAGGGCGGGCAGCATCGCCGTGACGGCCTGCGGCAGCAGCACGTGGGACATGGTCTGGCCCTTGCGCATGCCGATTGCCTTGGCGGCGTCGGTCTGGCCCGACGGCAGCGAGAGGATGCCGGCCCGCACGATCTCGGCGATGACCGAGGCGTTGTACAGCACCAGGCCGGTCACCACCGCGTACATCGGCCGGATCTCCGACTCGATGTTCGTGAACTGCACGAACATCGCGCTGGCGAAGAACATCAGGATCAGCACCGGAATGGCGCGGAAGAACTCGACCACCACACCCACCGGAACCCGGATCCAGCGGTGGTCCGAGAGACGGCCGATGCCGAGCAGCCCGCCGAGCGGCAGCGCGATCATGATGGCGAAGGCCGCCGCCTTCACGGTCAGCCAGAGACCGGGCAGCAGATACGTCGTCCACACCTCGGAGTCCGTCACGAAAGGACTCCACTTGTCCGCCGCCAGCTGGCCCTTGTCGGCCATGACCGACAGCGCCCACCAGATGACGAGCCCGAGCACGACCAGGAACACGATCGTGAAGAGGACGTTCCGCCGCTTGGCGCGGGGGCCCGGGGCGTCGTAGAGAACGGAGGTCATCGCTTCACCGCCACACGCTTGGCCACCCAGCCCAGCAGCAGGCCGGTCGGGAGGGTGAGAACGATGAATCCGAAGGCGATGACCGCGAAGACCGCGAACAGTGAGTCGGCCTCGTTCTCGAGCATTTCCTTCATCAGCAGCGCGGCCTCGGCGACACCGATCGCCGCGGCCACGGTGGTGTTCTTCGTCAGCGCGATCAGTACGTTCGCCAGCGGTGCGACGACCGAGCGGAACGCTTGTGGGAGCACGATCAGTGTCAGCACCTGGAAGAAGCTCAGCCCCAGTGCGCGGGCCGCCTCCGCCTGGCCGACGGGCACGGTGTTGATCCCGGACCGGATGGCCTCGCAGACGAACGTGCCGGTGTAGGCGATGAAACCGAGGACGGCCAGCCGGAAGCCGATGTCCTTGAAGTTGTCGCCGCCGAGTGCGAAGCCCAGCGTCTGGTTCAGGACCAGCGAGCAGGCGACGATGATCAGCGTCAGCGGCGTGTTACGGACGCAGTTGATGTAGACGGTGCCGAAGGCCCGCATCAGCGGAACCGGGCTGACCCGCATACCGGCCAGGATCGTGCCCCAGATCAGGGACCCCACGGCCGAGTAGAGGGTGAGCTGAACCGTCACCCAGAAGGCGCCGAGCAGGTCGTACTGCCCGGAAGAAAGAAAGTCGAACACGTTGCTCCGCGCTCTCCCCAGACCGAGGCCCTGCGCGCGGCCGCGAGCAGATGTGCGGCCGCCCGGTCGTCACCGCCGCGCGGCGTGGACGCACAGTGGACGATCGCATCCACGCC
>NZ_JBSFMS010000202.1:0-6899 GCF_053599675.1 Streptomyces sp. NPDC000880
AGCGCCTCGTCGTCGATCAGCTTGAGCAGCGCGTCGACGGTCGCCTTCACATCGCCGACCAACTGGTGCGGGCCTTCCTGCTTGGGCTGGGACTCAAAGATCGCTCACGCACCAGACTTCAAAAGCACCTCGTCAAAGAGCGTTTTGTCCCGGCGGAAGTGTTTGGTGATGCTTTACGGGGCGAGTCGGTCGAGGGCTGCTGGGGCAGAGGTGCGTGATGCGCCTCGTGTGTGCGCAATGATCAATGAGGCGGGGGCACGTCTGGGGGCAGAGGCTGCGCAGCAGCTGGCCCGAACGGAGCTCTATCGGTTCGAGCCCGGACTGACGGAAGCCAAGTTCGCTCGCATCGAGGGCGAGTACGGCTTCGAGTTCGCAGACGACCACCGAGCGTTCCTTGCCGCGGGCCTGCCGGTCAATACCCCTCCCGAGGAAGGGCAGACGTGGACCAAGCCGTGGCCTGAGTGGCGCGGGGGCGACCCGGATAAGCTACGCGCCCAGCTTCGCTGGCCGGTCGAAGGCGTTCTCTTCGATGTGAAGCACGGCTTCTGGTACGAGGCATGGGGTGAGCGCCCGGCCGACGAAACCGCGGCTCTGGCAACGGCACGGCAGCACCTGGCAGACGTGCCAGTCATGGTGCCGGTGTACTGTTTCACGGATGGTGCGGGACGCCCGTGGACCCTGGCAGGCGCGGCCACCATCAGCGACCGGAGTAACCGGTTCGTCGGTGAGGTACCCGAATGGTCCCCGCGTTGGCACGTGTCCGGGAACAACGTCACCGCCCCGTTGATGGGGGCGGGGATCCTGCGCCGCCTTGGCCAGGGCCGTAAACCGCTGGATTCGACGCTGCGCCGCCGCATCCCGAGCTTCAACCCGCTCCAGTACTGGCCGATGGAGGACGAGGACGGGGCAACCCGTGCCGCGTCGGCGCTCACCCGCGGCGGGCCGCTGTACACGCTCGGCATGGCCTTCGGCTCGGACTGCCGGGCATGTGGCATGCCGAGGCCACCGACTCGGCCCTGACCGCGGCCGCCACCGTTGGAACGAGGTGCTTCGCCAACACGGGCAGCACGGCCGTGAATCCGCAACTGCGATTCGACAACTTCGCGGTCGTCAATCCGCAGCGCTTCACCGTGGCCCGCAGCGTCAACGGCATCAGCAAAGCGCACACGACGGGCACCGACGTGCGCCTCAACCAGCCCGCCCGCGCGGCCTTGTGAAAGGAAGAAGCTATGGCCTTTCTTGCCGGTGAGCGAATCACCGCCGCTCGTCTGAACCGGTTGCAGCCGACAACGTATTCGGCGATCGGCACCGGGGGGCCTCTCGTCGGCCCTCAGTCCAATGCGGACGTCACGGGCTGCACGGTGACATTCACGACGGAGACCGCGGGCGCGACGTACAAAGCCTGGGTGGTCATCGACCACGACAAGACGACGGCCAACTCGTCCGTCAACTTCGGCCGGCTGAATGTGGACGGGGCCAATCAGACCGCGACGACAGGGTCCGCGCAGGATGCCCTTACTGATCGCATGGTGGCCGGGCAGAACTACCACGGGGTCCTGGCCGCGGCAGGGTCGCACACCCTGAAAGTCGTGGCGTCGCCGCCCACCGGAAATCAGATCCTCAACACGAACACCACGTTGGTCGTGGAGATCACCGAGGTCGTGTAGCGGCCCCGCCCCGCGCCGTCTGGCCGGGGCTTTTTCATGCCCTGGAGGGCCCATGAAGTTCGTCTCCCGTGCCCAGTGGGGCGCACCCGCCAAGTCCCCCGCAGCGGCGCTCAACGCCGCCCGCGGGGTCAAGTTCCACTACCTCGGCTCCGTCTACGCGTCCCGCTCGCACGACAAGTGCGACGACCAGGTCCGCTCAATCCGCGCAAGCCATCTCGCCGACAAGGCCGAGAACTATGTCGACATCGCGTACAACCTCCTCGTCTGCGAGCACGGGTACGTGTTCGAGGGGCGTGGCGTCCGCAAGCGCTCCGGTGCGAACGGCACGGCCGCCCTCAACTCGCAGGACTACGCGGTATGCGCGCTCCTCGCCAAGAAGGGCGGCGGCCTCGACACCCCGACGGAGGCGATGCTCGAAGGCCTCGCGGACGCGCGGCAGCTGCTGCGCGCGAACGGGGCCGGCAGCTGGGTCGGCGGGCACCGCGACGGGCACGCCACAACCTGCCCGGGGGACGCCCTGTACGACTGGGTGAAGCGCGGCGCACCCCGCCCAGGCGGCACCCTGCTGCCGCCGGTAGAGACGAAGCCGGCCACGCCGAAGCCGAGCGTGGACCTGTCCAAGCTGATCGCCGCGGCCAAGACCGACCCACCCAAGCGCGGCACGCCGATCTCGTACTACGGAGTGAAGACCGTGGAGACCGCGCTCGTCGCCGAGGGCCTCCTGTCCCGCGAGCTCGCCGACGGGCACTTCGGCACCGCGACCCGCACCGCGTACGCCGCGCTGCAGCGGCGCTACGGTTACAAGGGCGCCGACGCCGACGGAATCCCCGGCAAGGACTCACTGACCCGCCTCGGAAAAGCTCGAGGTTTCACCGTCACCGCCTGAGCCTCCCCCCGAGGAACAGGTACGGACCAACTCTCCCGCTCGAGACTCCTTCCTCGAGCGCGCTCCCCCAACTCGCAGAACGGATCCACCATGCCCGAATTCCCCCTGCCCGACGCCCAGACCGTCCTCAAGACCGGCAAGACGTTCCCGCGACCTCGCCGAGCGCGTCTCCACAACGTTCCTGGAGGCGTTCCTCGCCGGGATCGTCGTCACCCAGCCGCTGGACGTGTCGATGTGGCACGCGGCCGCGGTCGGTGGCCTCGCGGCGGCCGGATCGCTGCTGAAGGGCCTCGCTGCCCGCGTCCGGGACGTCACCAACAGCGCGTCCCTCGCCAAGGGCGTCTGACCCGCACGATGCACGCGCTCGGGAGTCTGCATGGATGCTGCCACGGTCACCGCTCTTGGCGTCCTGGGGAGCGCGGTCGTGGCCGGGCTGGCAGCCATGTACGGCTCCCGGATCGCGGGACGGGCACAGCGGGAGGGTAACGCGGTGAACGGCTTCAACAGCCTCACGGACCAGCTGCAGGAGGAGCGCAAGGAGCTACGCGCTGACGTAGCCGCGCTGCGCCTTGAGCTGGCCACGGAGAAAGCGGAGACGACACGGTTGCGTCTGCTGGTGACGCAGCTCGGGGGGCAGCCGTGACGCGTGCTGAGAGGGCGTTCGCCCGCCGACGACACCTCCTGTGGATCGTCGCTGCCCTGCCGGCCCTCGCGGGCGCGGTCATCCTCATCTGGCAGCAGCAGCGCGGCGAGGCTTCGGCCCGGGCGCAGTTGGCCGCTGAAGCGGACCTGCGCGGCGAAGCGGTCAGCACCCTCGCGGGGGATGTGCGGGTACTGCGCGCGCAGATCGAAGCCAAGGGCGAGACGCCGGCCGCACCGGACCCGTCCCGCGCGGTCGATGGCTTGTCGGACCGGGCGGAAGTGCCCGTGCCGATCCCCGGCCCGCCCGGGCCGAAGGGTGACCCGGGCCAGCCAGGGAAACCCGGGCCGACACCGGCAGACGGCCAGCCCGGCACGGACGGAGCGCCCGGTGCGGACTCGACTGTGCCCGGTCCCGCGGGACCGCAAGGCCCACCCGGTTCCGCCGGCGAAACCGGGCCGACTGGCCCGCAGGGTGAGCAGGGCCCGCAAGGAGAGGCTGGTGCTGACGGCCGCGATGGGCAAGCGTGCCCCGACGGCTACTCCTGGCAGGCGCCGAAGGACGACCCTGACGCGCTGGTCTGCCGCAAGAATGGCGCGCCCCCACCGAAAGATCCCGGCCCACTGTCCCTCGGTCTGGATCCGTCCCGCCGCCAATACCCGTGAACACGACGCCCCCTGTTCTCCCTTCGGGGAGGGCAGGGGGCGCTTTCGTCGTGTCCGGGGTCAGTCGTCGGGGTGCTCGATGCCGATCTCGTAGGCGATCTCCCACCGCACATCAGCCACTGTGACGTCCGCCGTCTCGACCGGCCGCCCCTCCGTGTCGTAGTAGGTGCGCTCAATCTCCGTGATCAGGTCCCCGACGCTGATGCCGAGGAGGTTCGCCTGCTCCTGCGAAGCCCGGGCCGGGCGCGGCACCTCGACGGCCGTCTCGATGACGACGCCGATCGACCGCATCCGCTCGACCACACCAGCACCGGCGTGCGGACCCATCTCAGGCAGCACGATCGGCGTGCCGTCCGTGATGGCCATCGGCTCCCACGACTCGGACAGTTGAACCGGCATGCCGTCGGCGAGGAACTCATAGGCCGTGTGCACGGTGAGGTCACCAGGTTCGATGGCGAGGCGCTCCGCAATGTGCTCGGGAGCGGGCACGCGCGCCGTGCTACGGGACTCCCACGTCCCAGCCCGTCCCTGCTCCCTCATGTCCGCACGGAACGGGCTGCCGCCGCGGCGCTCACGGTGCCGGGAGCGGACCATGCGCAGCCGCTCGCGCGGCCGGCGGACGTAGGTCCCGGATCCGGCGCGGCCTTCGAGGAGGCCCTCGATGATGAGCCGCTCCATGGCGCGTTGGGCGACGGACTGGCCAACGCGGTACTCCTCGGCGAAGCGGGCCCGGGACGGCAGTTTGTCGCCGACCGCCCATTCACCAGCCTGGATGCGGGCACGCAGAGCGTCAGCCACCTGGAGGTAGGGCGTTTCGCGTGGCATATGCGCAGCTCCGAGCGTTGTACGTCGACGTTGACAAAGCTAACCCATCAGGTCGAAGCTGAATACTCAGCATTACGAAAAGTGACAGGCTGATCACCAGGGGAGAGCTATGCCCGCCGTGCCTCCACATGCCGTCGCCCTCGCGGGCATGCTCGCCGCTGCCACCGAGAGCGAGCCGCGCATCGACGAGACCGCGGACCACATCCGCGTTGAGGCCGATCTCCCCGCCGCGATGAGCACCGTCATCCGCGGCACCATCCTCACCGCCCTTGGCGCCGCCGACCGGTACGGCCACAACCGCACCAGCGACGGCGACACCGTGTGGGCCGAGATCGACCGGAGGGCAGGGCAGTGACAAGAGCTGTGACGTGTGCGGCGAGGAAACCGACGAGCCGATCACCATCGGCATCGCCCACGCGAACTCCGGGCCCGGCCGCAACCTCTGCGCCTGCCCGCGGTGCAAGTCGGAGAAGCGGCTCCTGCCGCTCGACCAGCACTCGCGGACAAGTTCGGCTTCCCCCGCTACGACTACGCGGCCAACGCCGCCCACTGACCCCCATCCCGGCCGCGCCGGAATGGGCCTGCAAATCCATCTCACCACCGTGCAGGAGGAATTGCCCATGACCACAGCACTCGAAAGCCAGGTACGGACCCGCGACCCGCAGGTCATCCTCAACAGCGTCCAGCCCCACATCCGCCACCTCACCATCAACGTGGCCGACGGCGGCACCCTCTGGGACCGGGAGATCACGCTGCTGCTGCGCGACAACACCATGGTCCGCAACATGGCGGAGCGCATCCTCGGCAACGCCGTGATGTACACGATCGCCGCCATGGAGCACCCGGACGTCCACCTCGGCGTGGGCAAGCTCGTCGACATCGGCGTCCACCAGCTCATCCTCGACACCCCGATCTACTTCGCCCTCTGCGACGTCTACAACGGCGGCCAGTACAAGCACCACGCGCCGTTCATTCAGCGCCGCAGCGACGGCCTGTGCCTGCGCACCGCAGACTTCCTGCGCGCAGACGGCTGGGACGTCGACGAAGAACTGTGGGCCATCGACGGCGCCAACTGCTCACCGTGCGACAACAAGGTCCCCGACAGCCACTGACCGCCCTAAGGTGACCCCTGTCCCCCTCCTCCGAGAGGGGCAGGGGACACACCCATTGAAGGGAGCGCCGTGCCCGCACAACACGACATCGCAGCCGAGACCGAACTCTGGGACACCTACGCCTCCAGCGCCTTCAAGGACGACATGGAGCCGGTGTTCAACTGGACCCAGTACGCCGGACACGGCCCCGGCCCCGAGCTCCTGGACGAGCCGCGGAGTGTCCTCGAACTCGGGTGCGGAACCGGCCGGGCGCTCGCCTACCTCGCGCAGCGCGGCGTCAGGACGACCGGCGTCGACCTGTCCCCGGTCATGGTGAAGAAGACGACGGAGCGATGGGGCCCGTCGGGTGTGGACTTCGTCTGCTCCGAGGCCCTCGACCACCTGCGCGAGAGCACCGAGACCTACGACGCGATCTACTCCATTTTCGGTGCGGTGTGGTTCACCGACCCGTCCGTGCTGCTACCCCTGATCGCCGCGCGGCTCAACCCGGGCGGCGTCCTCGCGTTCTCCCACCCGCCGGCCATCCCCGGCGCGTACGGCCCGCAGGGCATGTACAAGGGCGGGTTCGCCGGCCGGGCGATGTACACCTACCGCTACAGCTACACGCCGGACGGCTGGACCGACCTGTGCGCCAGCGCCGGGTTGCGCGACATCGACGCCCAGGTGCTCGACGCCCCCGAGGCGGGGCACATTGGCACGCTCCTGGTCCGCGCCCGCGGGTAGCGCCCGCCCCCATCACCGCCCCGGCCTGTCTGCGTCCCCCGCGCGGACAGGCCGGGGCTCTTCTCTGCCCAAAACTTTGGCTTCGTCGCGACGGACGGGCCGCCCTCCCCCGTAGAACAGGAGCCAGAGCCCTACCGCATGAGGTCTGCGAGGTCCACACCGATGGCGTCAGCAATGAGGATGAGCAGGCTGAGCGGTGGGTCGCTGATCGCGTACTCGATGCGGTGGATCGTCTTGCGGTCCGCGTCAACGAGTTCGCCGAGGCGTTCCTGTGTCAGCCCGGCCGCTAAGCCTCGATCCACCGACTGTCCCGTGTCCCGTGGATAGAGAAATGAAGAGAGGTGCCTGCTGACCTGCGAAGATGGGAGTTACCACACAACC
>NZ_JBSFMS010000203.1:0-6876 GCF_053599675.1 Streptomyces sp. NPDC000880
CCGTGATCGGGATGCGCATCGCCGCCGAGCGGTTGCGCTGCGAGTAGACCAGGTTGACCGGCGCCTCGAAGCCGCCCGGGTCCGGGCGGACCGCGCCGAGCAGTGGATTCGCCGAGATGGGGGAGACCTTGACCTTGGTGCCCGGGCGCGGGGCCTGGACGACCTTGCCGTCGCCGAGGTAGATCGCCACATGGGTGGCCTTGGGGAAGTAGATCACCAGATCGCCGGGGCGCAGTGAACGCAGTGAGACCTTCGGGAGCTCGGCCCACTGCTCCTGGCTGGTCCTCGGGATCTCGCGGCCGGCCTGCGCCCAGGCCCGCGAGGTCAGCCCCGAGCAGTCGTACGACTGGGGGCCCTCCGCGCCCCAGACGTACGGCTTGCCGATCTGCTCGACCGCGTACTCCAGCGCCCGCCCGCCCTCCCGCGTCGGCGTGCGCTTACCGTCGAGCACACCCGAGGCGAGGAGCTTCTGCTGGGCCTTGGCCGTGTCGGACCGCTCCAGCGCCGCCACCGCGGCGATCTCGGCGGCGGAGAGCGAGGCGAGCATCTTCTCGATGTCCTTCAGCCGCGCGGTCGTGTTGTCGCGCGCCTGCTTGTGCTTCGCCGCCAGCGTCAGCTCCTTGTCCAGCGCCCTGCGGGACGCGGCCGCCAGCCCGGCGGCCCGCTTCGCGCCCTCCTCCAGCCCGGCCATCGTCGCCAGCCGGTCGGCGGCCACACGCTCGATCAGATGGTCCTGGTCGAGGGCCTGTCTCGGATTCCTGGCGAGCAGCAGCCCCAGATACGAGGAGAGCTCGGACCGGCCCCGGTACTGCTCGCGGGCCAGCCGTCCCGCGTCGCCGCGGGCCGCGACGAGCGCGTTGCGCGCGCCCGCCAGCTCGCGGGCGAGCCTCGCCGTCTCGGCACGCTGCCTCTTGAGCTCCTCCTCCGTCGCGTTGTATGTCTCGCCGGCCTCCTCCGCCTGGCGGTACAGCGTCTGAAGCTGGGTCAGCATCCCGGAGACGGTCGTGGGCGGTGGGGGTGCCGGGGCGGGTGCTGATGCGCCGGCCGCGGGTGCGGCCGGTACCGCCGCGACGGTGGTCGCGGCCGCCAGTGCCGCCGTACAGACAGAACGGAGCAACCTGCCTGACACTTCATCACCTCCGGCTGCGGGCGGCCCGTCCACCCCACGACCGATCATGCGAGGGTGCACGTAGGAGTGCCCCGCGAGTGGTCGGATCAGCGCAATGCGGTCACTCGTCGGGGCGTGGTGCGGGTCGCCTCCGGCGTGTCAGTCAACCGGCAGCGCGTAGAAGGTCCGCTCTCGCTGGACGACGAGATTCCGGCCGTCGCCGCCCGGCAGGGGCACATAGCGGGGGCCGCCCGGGACGTCCTTCACGCCCGCCTCCTGGAATTTCCACAGCCGCCTGCCGTCGCGCGCGGCGAACGCGGTGAGCTGCGCGCCGTCGCCCGCGAGCACTGTGCCGCCGCTCGCGCTGAGGGCGGTGGTGGGGACGCTGTTCCAGACGGGCGCCTCGGTGGAGCGCCGCCACTGCTGGCGGCCGGTGGCGGTGTCGATCGCGCACACCTGCTGGTAGCGGTTGGCGACGTACAGCACCGGGCCGCGCAGGGTCCCCTTGCCGAAGGGGAAGATTCCGGTCTGGCCGGCCGCCGGGGTGGCCGCGGCCAGCCTCCACAGCCGTGCGCCGGTGCGGCTGGTGTAGGCGTGCAACCCGCCCGCCGCCGCGGCGAACAGCCTCCCCGTCGCGTCGCCGACGACTGGGGCGGCGGGCACCACGCCGGGGAGCGGCAGCGACTGGCGCAGTTTGCCCGTCTTCCGGTCGAAGGCGAGCAGCACGGACGCGCCCCTGGACGCGGTGCGCTGCGCCGGGGTGAGGGAAGCCGCGTCCTGCCGCACGACGATGTCGGCGGGGCGGACGGCGATCAGGTCGTAGCGGGGGATGTGCGGGGGGAGGCCATTGATGACCGGGGTGCGCCACAGCCACCTGCGCGCGACGAGGTCGTACGCGAAGAAGTACGCGACGAGCGCGGCGCCCTTCCTGACGTGGCCGGTCATCCAGAGCGTGCTGCCTTCCCAGCCGCTGACTCTCCCGAGGGTCAGGGTCTCGCCAGGACCGGCGAGGGTGGTCTTGGCGACCCGGTGCCTGATCTGTCCGTCCAGCGCGGAGATCCACAGGAAGTGGGTGGGGCCGTCGACGAGACAGAGCGCGTCGTCGACGGGCACGGCGCGGGAGAGCGAGGCGGCCTCCTTGAGTTGCCAGAGCCGGCGTCCGGTGCGCAGGTCCACGCCGACGGCCTCGTCACCCCCGGTCAGCACGAGCACGCGGTCGCGCCAGACGGTGGCACTGGGCGGCGCGTCGCCCTCCTTGCCGGGCTGCTCGTACCGCCATGCGGGCTCCGGCGGCATCCCGGCGACGCGGGTACGCCGGGGAGCGGGGCGGGCCTTGGACGCGGCCCCTGATTCCCCGTCACTGACGGCGTACACCCCACCGCCACCGAGGGCGACCCCGGCGACCCCGGCGGCGATGCCTACGAGCAGGGCCCGCCGGTCGGGCCTGGCGGGGGTGGTGGTGGGCGCCGGTGCGTGTACGGGTACGGGCATGGCCTGCGGCATGGGCGGGGCGCTCCGCGCGGCGGGCACCCCGAGGGCGGCGGTCATCCGATCACCGGGCGTCGCGTTCGGCACGGGGACGCTGCCGCCGGCCTGCGGGTGCCCGCCGAACGGGTGCGGGCCGGGGGCTTGGCGCGGTGCACCGACGCCAACGGGTCCGGTGCCAGCGCCTGCCGGGTGCTGCGAAACGACCGCACCGAGGGACGCGCCCTCGCCGCCCGTGCGCTGTCCGGCCACCGTGTTCATGGGGGCCGCGCCGCCACCGGGCGCGGGTGTGTGCCCGCCGCCGGAGGCCGTCCGGCTGCTCCGGGAGGCTGCGGGCTCGGCGTTGGCGCCCGCCGCATGCTGTCCGGCCACCGCGTCCAAGGGCGCGCCGCCACCGGGCGCCAGTGTGTGCCCGCCGCCGGCGGCCGGTCGGCTGCTCTGGGACGCTGCCGGCGCGGGCGCGGCGTTGGCGCCTTCCGCGTGCTGCCCGGTCACCGTGTTCACGGGTTCCGTGCCCATCGGACGCTGTCCGGCCGCGAGATCCACAGGTTCCGTGCCCATCGGACGCTGTCCGGCCACCGCGGCTGCGACCCCCGCGCTCCCGCCCGCCGGGCCGGCCCCCCACATCGCGCCCGGACCCCCCACCCGCAGCCCCTCCACCGCCCCCGCCTGTGACTCCACCGCCTTCACCAGGCTCGGTGGCAGCCAGCCGTCCCTCGCCAGTGCCGCCGCGCCCTCCAGGGCCAAGGTCGCCGCCGTCGTGCTCGCCGACGGGCGGTCCTCCGGGCGTTTGGACAGGCAGCTCGCCACCAGCGGGCGCAACTCGGCCGGCACCCCGCCCAGCTCCGGCTCGCCGTGCGCGATGCGGTCCGCGTCGCCCAGCGGGGTGGTGCCCGTCGCCGCGTACGCGAGAAGCAGGCCGAGGACGAAGATGTCGGACGCCGGGCCCGGCTCCGCGCCCGTGGACTGTTCCGGGGTCAGATAGCCGAGCTGTACGGACAGTTGCCCGCCCGGGCCCGCCTGGGCCACCGCCGCCGCGCCCAGCGCCCCGAAAACGGTGAGCCGCGGGCCGTCCGCGGCCAGCAGCACGGTGTCGGGGGCCAGGCCGTGCAGCACCGCACCCGTGGCGTGCACCCGGGACAGGGTCTCCGCCAGCGCCGCGCCCAGTATCCGTACCGCCCGCTCCGGCAGCGGGCCGGCCAGCGCGATCGCCTCGCGCAGGGTCAGCGCCGGGACGTACGCGCTCGCCGTCCACAGTTCTTCGGCCGTTCCGGATCCGAGCGGCTCGGGCACCCACCCGCCGGCCAGCCGTTCCGCGGTCCGCGCCTCGGCCTGGAAGCGGCGCCGGAACGCCGGCACCGCGGCCAGTTCGGGCCTGGCGGCCGAGACCACCGCGGTCGTGCCGTCGGGCCCCTGCGCCAGATAGCGGACGCTGCTCGCCGACTCCCACAAGCGGGCCAGCGCGGCGTAGGGGCCGAACTGGCGCGGATCGTCCTGCTGCAGCGGCTCCATGGCGAGCATCCCCCCTGGCGACACGGTCCTCGCGATCTTATGGCGCGCCGTTCGGCTTCGACCAGGGCCACTTCAGCGCGCGTCGCTCCGCGCCCTCGGGGGCGTACTCGTACTTCCAGCCGCGCCGCAGACCAATCCGCTTGGTGTAGCCCGCGGGGACGCGCCGGTACGCGTACACCGTCGGCGGCGTGCCGTCGTCGTTCGGCACGGGGACCTCGTACCACTTCGGGGGATGCCCGGTCGGCCCGATCAGAACCGGCAGCACGCGCCCGTCCAGCGGCCCGCCCACGAAGGGGGTGTTCTCACTTCTCACACCATCAGTCTCACGCAGGCCCGCCGCGCACCCGGCACCGGGCGCGCTCGCCGTCCGGTGGGTGGAGCTGAATGGCCATGAGGTGGGCCCGTTGGAGTGCTGTCCCAGACCCGCTCGGTCGGCGCCGTTGACGCCCCCCGGGGCGTGGCGTATCACTTTCGGCTAGTGCCGTAACTCCCCTTCCTTTCGGAGGTGTTACCCCTGTGACGACGCGACGAGCGTTTCTGGCCGGCTCGACCGCGGCACTGTCCGCCTCTGTACTGTCGTTAGCAGCCCCGAGCTCCGCGTCCGCCGAGGAGGCGCCGATGCGCGACCCCGTATCGCTGGGTGTACCGCTCGCCGACGTCCTGCTTCTGGGCGGCGTCGTCGCTCCGGGGCCGGGTGGCAAACCGGCCCTGTGGAACGTGTCGACGGGCAAGCCCGCCTATCTCAACGCCATCGACCCGGCCACCGGTGAACAGCTGGTCAGCGCACCCCTCACCGGAGCCGACGGCTCCTGGGCCGTCGCCGCTGCGCCCGACGGGGTGTACGCGGGGACCTACGGCAACGCTCATCTCTACCGCTGGCGGCCCGGCGCCGGCGCCGTCGAGGATCTCGGCCTGCCGCTCGCCGGGCAGACCTTCATCTGGTCGCTGACCTCCGACGCCGACGGCAAGATCTGGGGCGGCACCTTCCCCGGCGGAAAGGTCTTCCGCTTCAACCCGGCGACCAAGGAGTACACCGACTTCGGACAGGTCGTCGCGGGGCAGACGTATGTACGGAGCATCGCCTGCGCCGGCGGCAAGGTCTACTCCGGCTCGTACGCCGCGGCACACATCGCCGAGCTGGACCCGGCGACCGGCTCGGTCACCGAACTCCCCAAGCCGCCCGGCCTCGGCTCCATCGAGGGCAAGGCCGTGTACGACCTGGACGCTCTGGGCGGACGACTGTACGCGCGGATCGGATCCGACCTGCCGGGGCCGCTCTTCGTCTACGACCTCGCCGCGCGCGCCTGGACCGACGAGATCCCCGACGCACACGGCCTGAAGATCGCCCCGCCCGACTCCGGCGGCGGCATCCACCTCATCCAGCGGGGCGAACTGCGCCGCTACGACCCGGCGACCAAACAGCTCACGGGCACCGGCCTCACCCTCACCGGCAAGGTGCAGAACACCCGGTCCATCGGCTGGGCCGAGCTGGGCGGCGCGGACTATCCGGGGCGCAGCGTCGTCGGCACGCTCTGGCGCGGCGAGATGTTCCGCTACAACCCCACCACCGGGGCGCACGCGATCCTGGAGACCAAGGTCCGCAAGGAGCCCATAGAGATCCTGGCGCTGGCCGGGGGCGGGCGCAGAACCGTCTACGCCGGCGGGTTCCTCAACGGCGGCCTGGGCGCGGTTCGTACGGACACCGGGGCCTCTTCGTTCCACCGCTTCGCGCAGATCGAATCGATCCTTCAGTCCTCGGACGGCTCGGTCTGGCTCGGCGTCTACCCCGAGTCCAGGCTCTACCGCTACCGGCCCGACAAGCCCTGGAACAGCCCCGAGTACTCGCCCGGCGGCCCGCCAGGGACCACCCCCAATCCCGAGCTGATCTTCAACCTGGGGCCACAGCTGCAGGCCCGCAGCAAATGCCTCGCCGAGACGGAGGACGGGAAGATCGCCGTGGGCACCGTCCCGTCCGGCGACCGGCTCGGCGGCGGGCTCGCCATCTACGATCCGTCATCCCGTGACTGGCAGTTCACCCGCAATGTCTCGCAGGACCAGAGTCTCTTCGCGCTCGCCGCGTACGACGGCGTGGTCTACGGCGGCGGGTCCGTCACCGGCGGGCTCAGCACCACGCCGCCCACGAGGAAGGCGGGCGCGGTCTTCGCCTGGGACGTGGACCGCCGCCGGAAGCTCTGGGAGTTCGAGCCGGTCAGCACGCAGGGGACAGTCAGCGCGCTGGCCATCGGCCCAGACCGGAAGCTGTGGGGGCTCGCGGGGCACACGCTCTTCGCCGTCGACCTGCAGAGCCGGCGGATCGTTCACCGCTACGAGCTCGGCACCAGGAGCAACGGCGGCTCGATAGTGGTGTCGCGCTCGAAGCTGTACGTGAGCGTGGACGGCGGGTTGATTTACCGCATCGATCCGTTCGCCCCGCACCGGGACCCGGTGCTGATCGTCACGTATCCGCACCGGCGGCTGGCGGGGCATCAGGACGGGCGGTTGTACTTCAATCGTGTCGCCGAGCTGTTCGTCGTCGATCCCCGGAACTGATCTCCCGGAACAGATCGCCCGATGTGATCGTCCGACCTGAACCACGACCTGACCTCGCGACATTGACGTCCCGTCATCAAGGCATTGACATGCCAAAACCGCCCGGCTAGTTTCGGCCCAGGCCGAACCACACGTGCAGCGTCACCACGGTCTGCCGGCCGAAGCCGCCGTGCCGATTGTCGGGCGTCTCGACCGCCTCGCCGATCACCACGAACGGATAG
>NZ_JBSFMS010000204.1:0-6826 GCF_053599675.1 Streptomyces sp. NPDC000880
CGACGCCGCCGACCTGAAGAAGCTGGTCAAGCAGTTCAAGAAGATCGTCTCCCGCGAGGCGGGCCGCGACTTGAACGACGACCCGCATCCCGCGCTGCAGCGACTCGGCGACGTTCTCCGCCGCCTGACGCCAGACCGAGCAGGTGAGGAAGAGGCTTTCGCCGTCCTTCCACTCATTGGTCTGCCGGTCGAAGGTACGCGGGGTGGAAGCTACGCGGAACTTCGCGACGGCCGCACCGGAGGGAGTGAAGCGGAGTTCGGGGTCATCGACCAGGTTGCCGATGACGGTGATGACGGTCTCGCCTGCCACTGAGGGCCTTTCGGGACGGGGCCGACCCGCCGTCGAGCGGGCCGGCCCGAGGGGTCAGGAGAACAGGAGCTTCCAAGTCAGCGGTCCGGGCAGGCCGTCCGCGTCGTTCTTGAGCTCGTTGCGAGAGAGCTGGAAGTCGCGCACGTTCTTGCGGTCGGCGTCGGACCACTTCGGGCCGGGGCCCGAGGTGTAATGCCTGCCGTAGCCCTTCTTCACGAGCTGCTTGCCGAGCAGGGTGATGTGGGCGTTGTTCTTGCCCGGCCCGAAATAGGTGCGCCCGGGGAACGGCGGGGCGGGCTTGGGCGCGGGAGTGGAGCTAGGCGGGGCGGGCGACAGCTTGGCGCCCTTGGCGACGATCGCCTTGGCCTTGGCCAGGATACGGGCGAAGGGGATGTTGCCCGGGTCGCCGTGGCTGTTCTCCGGGGCGTGGAGGTGCCCGCAGATGCCCTTGAAACTCCTCCACTCGGCGAAGGTCATGCGCGCGCTGGTCGCCCCGTACGAGGACGGGTAGGCCGGCCACTCGGACGGGCCGGCGAGCGGGATGCCCATGTTGGTGTGCATCCAGGCGATGAGCTCGGCAAGGGCGTCGTAGGCCCACTCCGGGGCGTCCGGCCAGTAGATGTAGTCGATGCCGGCCTTGAGGTTGCCCCACGAGGTCTTGTGCTTGGGGTCGCAGGTGCCGACGAGTTCGAGCTGGATGACGTTCAGCGTGTTGGTCTCGACGCCGCCGGGCTTGTTTACCAGGGCTCGGGCGGACCGGTTCAGCGCGAAGTGCTGGTAGACGTCGAACTTCTTCTTCGAGAAGTTCGGCTTGGCCGTGAGGTTCGGGGCTGAGGAGCCGTTGCTGTAGCTGACGATGCCGGTCCCCTCGGTGGTGTGCAGGCCGAGGACGTTCGGGTCCATCAGGGAGCCCTCGTACTGGTCGCCGTACCAGTGCGCGCCGCGAATGGCGCCCGGATACAGGGTGACGGTCATGGTGCTTCCTCCGGTGCTGGTGAGCAGGGAGGAGCACCGTGCCGGGCGGCCGTGCTTAGCGTCGCGTGCTGACGTCAGGGGTCGACGATCTCGGCTTCCACAACGCTGCCGTCTTCAAGCTCGGGCGGGTACTCGACGGCAAAGAGGGTCTTGTCGAGACGTTCCGCGAGGGCCAGCATGTCGACGGACTGCTCGTCCGGGACGATGGTCCCGCCCAGACCGGTGATCTCGACGGCCACCGTGGCGTCCTTGCCGTAGTGCTCGCGATGCTGCCGCTCGAGGTACCAGGCATCGGCGCGCCAGTCCGGTGCGGTGCGGTCCTCGACGGTCTCCTCGACGATCTCGCCGGTCACGGAGTCGCGGAACTTTCGGGTGGTGACCTTGGTGACGATTCCGCCGTCGGCGACGCGCCGAATGTTGGCCATGGCCCGGGTCGCGGCCGTCGCGCGCGCGGTGCGGACCTTTTCGTACAGGGCCGCGTACTCCTCCTCGCCGGGTTGGGGGTCTTCTCCCGCATCGCGGGATTCGACCTCTGCACGGCCCCGAGCCATCCAGGCCAGGAAGCTGCTGCGGGAGATGCCCGCCATCTCCGCGGCGAGTTCTACCGCGACGCCCGTGCGTGACGCGGCGACGAGGCGGCCCTCGACCTCGTCGGAGAGCAGGCGCGGGCGCCCGGCGGCGGCCTGTGGCTGTGGCCGGCGGGCCTTGCGGCGAGTGGACATGGGCGGACCTCTGAGGGGCTCAGCGGCCGTTGGCGAACATGTGGCCGCAGGCGGGGCAGGTCGAGTGAGCGGTGCGGCCGTCGTCGTCCGGGCTCAGCCCGTCGGAGTCGCCGTCATCCGGCAGGTGCAGGGTGGGCGGCTCGTCCTCGCGGACCCCGCCGGGCAGGGTCTCGGGGTCGACCTGGCGCAGGAGTTGGTCGATCTCGTCATGGGGGATGGCGAGCGAGTCGAACAGTTCGGCGTCTCCGGTGGCCAGGTCCTCGAGGACCGTCGCGAACTCGCGCGGGTCCCAACCGCCTTCGCCCGGCAGGCGGGAAAGCTTGATGGCCAGGGCCTCGGCCTCGGCGTCGTCCCGGGAGGACCAGCCGCGCAAAAGCGGGACCAGCCAACCGCCGTCGTTATCGACCAGGACACCATCCGGGAGCTGCTCGCCGCGCGCCTGCAGCTCGATCAGCGCCTCACGGCGGCCGTGGCCGTGCAGGACTCGGCCAGTGCGCTCATCGGCGACGGGCGTCTCGACCAGGCCGTGCATCCGTATGGAGTCGATGATCAGCTCCAGCGCGTGCCGCTTGGGGTTGCGGGGCGCGGGGCGCAGGTCGGTGAGCGGCACATAGGCGACGTAGCGCGGGGCGGTCACGGTCTCGGTCACGGCTGGTGCGGTCCTCTCCCACGAAGCGGCGGTGTCGGCGGCGGGGGGAGGACTGCGAGCCCGCGGACTTCTACCGCGGCACCCCGCCTCGCAAGCGGGACATGCCGTCATGGCCGGCCCTCCACCCGCTGCCGGGCCGGTGCCGTCCTCATTCCGGATGGGGGCGGCGCCGGGGTTCCGTCGCTCCGCCGGTGACGTCGCCGGAGGTGACAGAACCAGGCGCGACCGTAGGGACTTGAGGCTCTTACGTCGCCCTCTCCCCATCACAGTCTTACTGCTGTACTGTTTTACCCGGCTGGGAGAGCGACCCAGCTACCTGGGCCTAGGTGTAACAAAAATCGGCGGCTGTCGTACTTCCTTACGACGCCCTCGAAGCGCCCCGCCCGGGATGACCCAAATCCCGGGCTGCGGTCCGGGGAGGAAAGGGAACACCGACATGCCGAACGACGATGCCGCAGACGAGCAGCAGGCCCAAGAGCCTGCGCCCATGCCCCTCGACAAGGTGGCACTGGTCGCCGCGCTCGCGCGTCTCCACGACGAACAGGTCGGGAAGCTCGTCCGGGAACGGATGAAGTCGCCCACCAGCCTGCTGGTTGAGGCGTACGAGAAGTCCGGACAGCCTGGCGTCGTGGCCAAGGCCAGTGGGCAGGTCGCGGGCAGGTACACGGTGAACACCACCAAGCCGAGGATCGTCGTGGACGACGAGAAGCTGCTCGACGCCTACGCGGAGGCGCACGGCGGACTCCAGGTCGTCATCCAGCGCGACCCGGTATGGGAGGCGGCGCTCCTCAAGTACGCCAAGAAGGACCCGGGTACCGGGCTGATCGTCGACACCCGCAATGGCGAAGTCGTCCCCGGCCTCAAGCACGTGGCCGGCGGAGATCCCACTGGATCGGTCACCTTCACCTGGGCCGACGGCGACGCCGGCCGGAAGGCGCTGCTAGACGCCTGGCAGAGGGGTGACTTCGACGACCTCCTCGAGGAGATGCCGATGCTCATGCCCGCCCGCCCCGCGCAGAGCTGAGCCGTCCGCCATCAGGCCCGGCCACACCTGTGGCCGGGCCCCCGCTCCAAGGGACACCCCGCATGAACTCTCCGCGTACCGCGCTCGAACCGGCTCTTGCCACCGACATATCCGACCGCGCATTCCGTCTGTACTGCTACCTCGTCCTGCGTACGTCGGGCGAGTGGGTCACGATCCCCACCATGGCCGCCGCCTGCGGCCTCAACCCCTACCAGGCCCGCGCGCCCTTCGCGGAGTTGCGAGACGCCGCAATGGTCGAGACGGACCGGGTCTATGAGCCCGGCGACACCGGTCGCAAGACCTGGCGCACCTACGTCCGACTGCCCGAGGACACCGCCAGCGTGTTCACCACCGACCACGCCAGCGAGGCCGCAGCATGAGCCGCACCGGCGTCCGCATCAACCGGCGCGCTCACTACGTTCGCGTCGAGTCCGCGACCGCTCGGAACACGCAGATCAGCTACCGCGCCCTTGGGCTGCTTACGTACCTCCTCGACCAGAGCGAGGAATGGCAGGTGCGGTCCGAACAGCTCTGCCAGGGTGAGGGCCGCGAGGGGCGTGATGCCATCCGCCGCGCGCTACGCGAGTTGGCCGCCGTCGGGCACTACCGGCTGGAACGGCGCCGCTTCCGCGACGGCAAGCAGGCGATGGGCACCGCGCTGTCCGAGTTCCCTGTCAAGCAGTGGGCCGAGGACCACATCACGTTCGAGGGGAAGCCCATCCCCGTCCTCGAGCAGGAAGACCGCACGTTCCTCGTCCGCTATCCCGACGGCTCCCTCGGCTCTGACGGATTCGAGCCGGGCCCGGATGACCGCGCCCCGGAGGACACCCCGGCGGAGGACGAGGACGCGGTCGACGAGCCGAAGGCGAAGCCAACTCCGGCCGCGAAGCCCTCTCCCGCCAAGCCCTCCCCCGCGAAGGCCCGCGCCGCGACGAAGACAACAGCCGCGGAGAAGCAAGCCGCGGCCGAGGAGAAGGCGGCGCAGAAGAAGGCTCTCGACGAGGCAGCCAACAAGGTCGCCACATGGTGGTGGGAGGACGCGGAGAAGCACCTGGGCAAGTACGTCGGCGCCAAGGGCGGGTTCATCGCCATGCGCAAGCAGGTCCTCAGCGCCATGGAGGCCGGCTACACCCAGCGCCAATGCGCCGATGCCCTCCGACATGCACGCCAGCACTGGCCCAGCCGCCAGCAGTGGCAGACCGCCCTCGGGGTCGTCACCAACCACGTCCCGCCCCGGCAGCTCAACGGCCGTATCCCGTACAGCGACGCCGCCACCTGGGGAACCCCGGAGGCCACCACGACGGCCGCAGACGACAGCACACCCGACGACGATGACGCCCAGTTCGGCGTCCTCACCGACTGACCACGAGGAGCGTGAGCCTGATGACGGTCGCCATGGACACCACCCCCATCGCCCCCGGCCGCGAGCCCCGGCGCCTCTTCGAGGTCACCGACCGCGTCGTCGAGGCACTGCGCCGCGGTGGTGCGGACCTGTCCCAACTCGGCGTGCCCGCATCACCCGAACCCGAGGGCGAGCTGTGGGACGACGTGTCCGTCCCACAGGCCCGCGCCCGCAAGAACATCTGGATCAACAGCATGAGAGAAGCTGCACACGACGACTACCTGCGGTGGCGGTTCGAGGACCTCGACCCCTCGCAGAAGCCCAACACCCTGCGCAACTGGCTCAACTCCCTGGTCGGGGCCAAGCGGCTCAAGGCCCGCCCTGAGGTCCTGAGCCTGATCGTGCCTGGCAACATCGGCAGCGGGAAGACCACCGCCCTCGCGGCACTCGGCAACGAGGCGAGCGAGCACGGCCTGGTGGCGCGGTTCGTGAAGCACTCGACGTACCTGACGTGGCGGCGTCCCGACGGCGGCCCCAACAACCTGACCGCGTACGCGGTCCGCAAGCAGCACGTCGAGGCAGATCTGCTCATCCTCGACGAGCTGTGCGGCGAGATGGACGGCATCGCCACGGAGTTCGCCCGCCGGGAGACCATCGACCTGGTGGACTCCCGCCTTGCGGCCGGCCGCCCCACGGCGTACTCGACCAACCTCAAGAGCCGCCGCACGGACGACAACCCGACCTTGGGCGTTGCCGACATCCTCGGCGAGCGGCTCCTGTCAAGGATCGAGGCCCGCGCGCACCTGATGAAGATCCAGGGCCCCGACAGGCGGAAGCCGCACAAGCCGCTCGACTGGTAGCCAGTCGGATGAATCAGCCGGTTACGCCACGTTCTGACAGGTCGTAAACAACGGCTTAGGCACGCGAGAGCGAGGACGCTATATCGTTTGGTCGACCCGGGCGGTCATGAGCATAAGCCGCCCGGGAAGACCCGAACGAAGGGAAGTGTCTTGCCGAAGCTGCCGAAGCTGGGTGTGATCACGCAGGGAGGGCGCAACGGGCGCGACTCGCCTCCGACCGAGACGACGCGGCCGGCAGTGCCGCCGCTGACGCGTCCGGAGATGGGCCTTGCCGCGGTTGGCGCGCTTGCCGCCGCCGGTGTGGGTGCGCTGGGGCTGATCGCATCGTTCGACGCCGTCTCAGCCGCCGCGCTGCAGTGGGGTTTCGGGGATCCGTGGATGGTCCCGATCGGCATGGATGTCGCCATCCCCGTCTTCTCCGTGGCGAACCTGCTGCTGATCCGGATGGACATGGCCCTGGCGTGGGTGAGGTTCGTTCCCTGGATTCTCACGCTGGTGACCTGCGGCCTGAACGTCTCCGCCGGCCAGGGGCTGTGGGCGAAGGTCGCGCACGGCACGATGCCGCTGCTCTGGGTCGTGTTCTCCGAGATCGGCGCCCACATCTACGCCGCGCGGATCGGGGCGGTGACCGGCCGTCGGATGGAGAAGATCCGCCGCTCCCGGTGGCTGCTTGCCCCGGCGTCGACGTTCGTCCTGTGGCGGCGCATGACGCTGTGGGAGGTCACCTCCTACACGGATGCGCTGAAACTGGAGAAGAAACGGCTGATGGCCCGCGCGAAGCTGCGGGAGAAGTACGGCCGCCGCTGGCGCAGCCGGACCCCGCGCACGGACCGCGTGCTGCTCAAGTTCGGCGACCTGTTGCCTGAGCTCGAGGACGCGACGCCCGCCCAGCAGCTCGAAGCGGCAGCGGACGGCACGGTCAAGGCCTCCGCTGTGCAGCGCCC
>NZ_JBSFMS010000205.1:0-6502 GCF_053599675.1 Streptomyces sp. NPDC000880
ATCGACGACGTCCAGGTTATCAGCCCGTCCGGCGATTGAGGACAGCGCCCGAAGGGCCTACGGGGGTCTGGGGGCTTGCCCCAGTTCAGGAAGGGGCGGAGTGGGGAACAGGCGCCGCAGGCGCTAAAGCGTCGACCTCAGCCACTGCTCCACGCTCGCGATATGCACCGTCGCCCACGACCGTGCCGCCTCCGCGTCCCCGTCCCGCAGCGCCGCCAGGATCGCCCGGTGCTCACGGAGCGTGCGGCTCACCGCGTCCTCCTGCGTCAGACCGCGCCAGATCCGCGCCCGGGTGGTCGGCCCGGACAGCCCGTCGAGCAGCGAGCAGAGCACCGAATTGCCCGAGGACTGCACGATGCCGCGGTGGAACTCGAGGTCGGCGGCGACCAGCTCCTCCACCGAGGGCTGCGGCCCGAGCGCGTCCAACTGGGCACTCAGCTGGTCCAATTGGCTCTCGCTGATCCGGGTGGCGGCCATCGCGGTCGCGGCCGGCTCAAGGATGCGGCGTACGGCGAGGAACTCCAGCACCGTGTCGTCCCGGTGGAAGTCGACGACGAAGCTCATGGCCTCCAGGAGCAGCTGCGGGTCCAGACTCGTGACGTAGGTGCCGTCACCCTGCCGTACGTCGAGGATGCGGATCAGTGACAGCGCGCGCACCGCCTCACGCAGCGAGTTGCGGGACAGGCCCAGCTCGGCGGCGAGTTCGCTCTCCTTGGGGAGGCGGTCGCCAGGGCGCAGCGCACCCGAGACGATCATTCCCTTGATCTTCTCGATGGCCTCGTCCGTGACAGCCATGGGGCACCTCCATACATCCGATGTATCAGCCCATTATGCGTCCCAGGGGGGGTGGTCGGAGCCTCCTTCCGCACGATTGGGGCGATCGCCTCGGCGAATTGCTGGAGCGTTCGATCCGTTCTGCCCGACCGAGCCCCGAAGCGTCCACCGTGATCGACTGCGGATCGTGCCGGTACAGGGTGGTAGCCGAGGACGATGGCGTCCTCGATGGTACGGAAGGGGGTGTTGCAGCCTGCCTTGCCCTCCAGGTGCGGCCGCATGGCATGAGTAAGGGGCGGCCTCCCCGGAGTCCGCCCCTTACTCATCAACCGGTGTCAGCTCAACCGGTGTAAGCGCTTGACCGGTGTCAGTCCTTGCCGATGAGCAGCTTGTCGACCTTCTCGCGGATCTCGTCCGTCGCGAGGCCCCGGATCGTCAGCGTCGTACGGCGGCGCAGCACATCGTCCGCAGTCTCGGCCCACTCGTGGTCGCGCGCGTACACGACCTGCGCCCAGATCTCCGGTGCGTCCGGGTGTATCCGCTCACCGAGCGCCGGGTCGTCGTTGGCGAGGCGCGCGATGTCGAAGGAGAGCGAGCCGTAGTGCGTGGCCAGGTGCCGAGCGGTGTCCGCGGCCATCCGGGGGCCGGGCATTCCGCCGTCGACCAGCAGCCGGTGCGCGACCGCGTTCGGGTTTGCAATACCTGGCAGCGGGAGCTTCTTCGGCAGCCGCGAGATCGGCTCCATGTCGTCAGCCAGCGGCTGCCCGGGCAGGGCGGCCAGCTTGTTCATCACCGTACGGCCGATGTGGCGGAAGGTCGTCCACTTGCCGCCGGCCACCGACAGCATGCCGCCGCGGCCCTCGGTCACGACCGTCTCGCGCTTCGCCTTCGAGGTGTCGCCGGGACCGCCGGGCAGCACCCGCAGACCCGCGAAGGAGTACGTGATCAGATCGCGGGACAGCTGCTGGTCGCGGATGGAGAACGCGGCCTCGTCCAGGATCTGCGTGACGTCCTTGTCGTTGACAGCGACATCCGCCGGATCGCCCTCGTACTCCTCGTCGGTCGTGCCGAGCAGCAGCATGTCCTCCCAGGGGAGGGCGAAGGTGATGCGGTACTTGTCGATCGGGGTCGCCAGCGCGGCCTTCCACGGCGAGGTGCGCTTGAGTACCAGGTGCGCGCCCTTGGACAGGCGGATGGACGGAGCCGCGTTCGGGTCCTCCATCCTGCGCAGGTGGTCGACCCACGGTCCGGTGGCGTTGAGCACCAGGCGCGCGCTGACGCCGAACTCCGTGCCGTCCGTACGGTCCTTGAGGTCAGCGCCGGTCACCCGCCCCCTGGTGGAGCGCAGCCCGGTGACCTCGGCGTGGTTGAGCACGGTCGCGCCCGACTCGACGGCCGCGCGGACCGTCATCAGCGCCATCCGGGAGTCGTTCATCTGGTCATCGCCGTACACGGCAACGGCCTTGAGGTTCTCCGTACGCAGCTCGGGAACGTCACGCTGCGCCTTGGCTGCGCTGATCACATGGCCGACGCCGTCGCCGAAGGCGGAGAGCGCGGAGTAGGCGAAGACGCCCGCCCCGAGCTTTGCCGCGCCGTGTGGTCCGCCCTTGTAGACCGGCAGATAGAAGGTGAGCGGGTTGGCCAGGTGGGGAGCCACCTGACGGGATACCGCGCGCCGCTCGAAGTGGTTCTCCGCGACCAGCTTCACCGCGCCGGTCTGCAGATAGCGCAGACCGCCGTGGAGCAGCTTGGAGGAGGCGGAGGAGGTGGCGCCGGCGAAGTCTCCGGCGTCCACCAGAGCCACCCGCAGCCCGGACTGCGCTGCATGCCAGGCGGTGGAGATGCCCAGGATGCCGCCGCCGATCACCAGGAGGTCGTATGTCGCCTTGGCAAGCTGCTCCCGAGTTTCGGCGCGGCTCGGCAGGGAGCCGGAGGCCGGGTGCGTCCCTAGGGAAGGGACGCATTGCAGGGTGGTCATCTTGAATTACTCCTCGTCAGCGTCGTCTTCGAGCCAGCCCATGGTCCGCTCGACGGCCTTGAGCCAGTTCTTGTACTCGCGGTCCCGTTGGTCCGCTTCCATACGGGGGGTCCACTCGGCGGCCCGGCGCCAGTTGGCGCGCAGCGCGTCGGTGTCCGGCCAGTAGCCGACGGCCAGACCGGCGGCGTAGGCGGCGCCGAGGCAGGTCGTCTCGGCGACCATCGGGCGCACCACCGGCGCGTCCAGGAAGTTCGAGAGGGTCTGCATCAGCAGGTTGTTGGAGGTCATGCCGCCGTCGACCTTGAGCGCGGTCAGCTCGACGCCGGAGTCCTTGGTCATGGCGTCACTGATCTCACGGGTCTGCCAGGCGGTGGCCTCGAGCACGGCACGGGCGATGTGCGCCTTGGTGACATAGCGGGTGAGACCGGCCATCACACCGCGGGCGTCGGGACGCCAGTACGGGGCGAAGAGACCCGAGAAGGCCGGTACGAAGTACGCGCCGCCGTTGTCCTCGACCGACAGGGCCAGCGTCTCGATCTCGGCCGCGGAGTTGATCAGGCCCATCTGGTCGCGCATCCACTGCACCAGCGCACCGGTAACCGCGATGGAACCCTCGAGGGCGTACACCGGCTCCTGGTCGCCGATCCGGTAGCCGACGGTCGTCAGCAGGCCGTTGTACGAGTTGACGGGCTCGTGACCGGTGTTCATCAGCATGAAGGTGCCGGTGCCGTACGTCGACTTGGCCTCGCCCTCGGAGAAACAGGTCTGGCCGAACAGGGCCGCCTGCTGGTCACCGAGCGCCGAGGCGACCGGCACGCCGGCGAGCGCGCCGCCCTTGGCGGTCCCGTACACCTCTGCGGAGGAACGGATCTCCGGCAGCACCGCGGCCGGCACGTCCATCGACTGGAGGATCTTCTCGTCCCAGTCGAGGGTGTGCAGGTTCATCAGCATGGTGCGCGAGGCGTTGGTGACGTCGGTGAGGTGGCGGCCGCCGTCGACACCGCCGGTCAAGTTCCAGATGACCCAGGAGTCCATGGTGCCGAAGAGGATCTCGCCGCGCTCGGCGCGCTCGCGCAGGCCTTCGACGTTGTCGAGCAGCCAGCGGATCTTCGGGCCGGCGAAGTACGAGGCCAGGGGCAGGCCGGTCTCGCGGCGGAAGCGGTCCTGGCCGACGTTGCGGCCGAGCTCCTTGCAGAGCGCGTCGGTGCGGGTGTCCTGCCAGACGATGGCGTTGTGGACGGGCTCCCCGGTGTTCTTGTCCCAGAGCAGCGTGGTCTCGCGCTGGTTGGTTATGCCTATCGCCTTGACGTCGGCGGCGGTGATGCCGGCCTTCGCTACGGCGCTGTCGACGACCTCCTGGACTTTGGTCCAGATCTCGGCGGCGTCGTGCTCCACCCAGCCCGGCTTCGGGAAGATCTGCTCGTGCTCCTTCTGGTCGACGGAGACGATCCGGCCGTCCGTGTCGAAGACGATGCAGCGGCTGGAGGTGGTGCCCTGGTCGATGGCAGCGATGAACGGCCCTGTGGTGTGTGCGTCGCTCACGGATTGTGCTCCTCGGCTGTAGGTGTCGGTCGGCTCAGGCAAACGCGATGTTGTAGATCCCCGCGGCGATCGCTCCGCCGATCAGCGGGCCGACAACGGGAATCCAGGCGTAGCCCCAGTCGGAACCGCCCTTGTTCGGCAGCGGGAGCAGGGCGTGCACGATGCGCGGGCCCAGGTCACGTGCCGGGTTGATGGCGTAGCCGGTGGGGCCGCCGAGTGAGAGACCGATGCTGACGACGACGAAGGCGACGATCAGCGCGCCGAGCGTGCCGAGGCCCTTGCCGCTGTCATTGAGGCCCTGGGTGAGCACGGCCAGGACCAGCACCAAGGTGCCGATGATCTCGGTGGCGAGGTTCTGCCAGACGTTGCGGATCTCGGGGCCGGTGGAGAAGATGCCGAGCACCGGGCCGGCCTTCGGGGCGGCCTTCTGGTCGACCATGCCTTCCTCGTGCGGCGGCGCGGCGGTGATCTCCGGGTCCGTGAGGTGGGCGTGGAACTGCCCGTAGTACGCGACCCACACCAGGGCCGCACCGATCATGGCGCCGAGCATCTGTCCGGCGAAGTAGACCGGGACGTTGCTCCAATCCCCGTCCTTGATGGCGATGCCGAGGGTGACCGCCGGGTTGAGGTGGGCGCCGGAAAGCGTGCCCGTCATGTAGACCGCGGTCATGACCGCGAACCCCCACCCGAAGGCGATCGCCAGCCAGCCGGCGTTGTGAGCCTTCGAGCGCTTGAGTACGACGGCGGCGACCACGCCTCCGCCGAGCAGGATGAGTACGGCGGTACCAATTATCTCGCCGATGAAGATGTCGGAGCTGGACACCCGCGACTCCTTTGTCCTTCGTCCAGGGGAAGGCGAACCCCGGGTCCCACCGGTGGTCCGCGCCCTCAGGTGAGAGCGTTGCCGGCCCTGGCATGGCCACACTCTAACGCTTAATGCCGGTAGGTGTTCGGCAATGCCGACCGGTGAACGGAAGTTTTGCCCTCTTGTCAACACGACGTCAAGGGCTTGCGGCCGAGAGAGTCGATCGTTACCGACGATCCGGCAAAAGCCTCAAAAGCGCCCGGCGCCGAGGTCCCTGGAAACCGCCCTGGCGCAGTCCCGTACCGCGGCGACCAGCTCGGAACGGAGCTCGCCCGAGTTGCAGACCCGCTCCACGGCGCCCGTTACGGCGACAGCTCCGACCGGCATGCGGCGCCGGTCATGGATGGGCGCGGCCACCGAGGCGACGCCCTCCCACGTCTCCTCCACGTCGGCCGCCCAGCCCTGGGCCCGGGTGTGGTTGAGCACCGACTCGAACTCCTTCAGGCCCGTCACGGTCCGCGGGGTGAAGACCTTGCGCTCGACCTCGAGGACCTCGGTGTGCGCCACCGGGTCGTACGCCGAGAGCACTTTTCCCAGTGCGGTGGAGTGCAGTGGCTGCATGGCCCCCACCTCCAGGACCTGGCGGCTGTCGTCGGGCCGGAAGACGTGGTGGACGATGAGGACGCCGTGCTGGTGCAGCACCCCGAGGTGGACACTCTCGCCACTGGAGCGCGCCAGGTCGTCCGTCCAGACCAGGGCGCGGGCGCGCAGCTCATGGACGTCCAGATAGCTGTTGCCGAGCCGGAGCAGTTCGGCCCCGAGCTGGTAGCGGCCGGACGCCGGGTCCTGCTCGACGAAGCCCTCGGCCTGGAGTGTGCGCAAAATGCCGTGGGCGGTGCCCTTGGCCAGGTCGAGCGAGGAGGCGATGTCGGAAAGGCCGAGCCGGCGCTCCCCGCCCGCGAGCAGCCGCAGCATGGCCGCTGCTCGCTCGAGTGACTGGATGTTCTTCGCCATCTCTCGGCCCTTCTCGACTGCGGTTCGACAATGCTGAACACTATCGGTCGATGTCGACCTGGTCACCGCAGGGCGAGCCCTTCGTGGCCGAAAGCCATCACGTATGGGCCGGGGACATGATGCCGTCCGCCCGTGGGGGGACGTGTTGCCGTCCGCCCCGTGGGACGCCCGCCCCTTCGTCGGCCCGCCCGGTTACTCTGGCTCCGTGCGCCTTCCACCGGAAGACGCAAAGCCGACAGCCGTCGCATTCCAGGGAGCATATCCATGGCCTCGTTGCCGACCCCTTCCGCTGACAGCCGGACCCGAATCGAAGCCTTGCGTGAGGCCTTTGCTACCCGTGTGGTGGTGGCTGACGGGGCGATGGGCACGATGCTTCAGGCGCAGGATCC
>NZ_JBSFMS010000206.1:0-6502 GCF_053599675.1 Streptomyces sp. NPDC000880
ACCGGCCCCGGTGCGCCGGACTGGGTGACGGTTCCGGGTGCGTGTAGCGCCGCTCAGGGCGCGGGCTGGTAGGTGACGACTGAGTCGGCGCAGTCGGCGGCGAGTTCGTTGAGTGCTGTCTGTTCCTTCGGCTCGGCGGCCAGGGACCAGCGCAGCTTCGTCGCTGTCCAGGCTTCTGCGTAGGTGCACAGGGCAGATTCGGCTGGCGGGAGCCAGCCGGCCGGGTCCTTGTCGGCCTTGGACCGGCAGGACACGTGCCGTCCCCGCCGGGTGCGGAGCTTGGGCATACTGATGGGAAGTCATGTCGACGAGCGCGGCGCACCGTACGGGAGCGATCTGCGGCTGTACGTCGCGGCGGGAATACCGACCCTTCAGTTCGGTCCCGGTGATGTGCGCCTGGCGCACAGTCCTCGTGAACAGGTGTCGGTGGCCGAGACCGTTGAGGTGGCCCGCACGCTGGTCCTGAGCGCGCTGCGCGCGGTCGGCACCAAGGACTGACCGCGCGGCGTGACGCTGCCCCGCGGGACGCCGGTCGTCATGCGAAAGTGACGGCTGGCCACTCAAAGACATCACACGACAGGTGGGGTCTCACGCACGCGCAACGCGGGGCAGGGGCCGTCAACGAGGCCTCAATTGCCGTTCCTTCCTGCGGTGATGATCCGGTGATGGGTAATCCTGTCCGACCCGTTGACTTCCCTCATGACTGAGGTTAGGTTTCACAAAAATCGGTCACGACATCACACGTACTTAACGCGGCGCTGAGGCCACGAAGTCTCGAGAACGCCCGCCGCAGGTTCCGGAGTCACCCCTCCGGTACCCCGTCTTCACCCCCCTTTCCCTTCGGCACCCCCTTGCCCCTTCACGGATCCGCTGGGCCCGGCGAAGGCGAGTCATCCCCCGATTGGAGCGTCAAAGAAGATGCGAGCAGTTGTGTTCGAGCAGGCCGGCTCACTCGCCCTCCGCGAGCTCGCCGATCCCACGCCCGGACCCAAGGACGTGGTGATCGAGGTCGCCGCGGTCGGCATGTGCGGCACGGACACCCATGTCTTCGACGGCGAGTTCGAGGGGACGGTGTTCCCGCTGATCCCCGGACACGAGGCGTCCGGCACTGTGGTCGCCGTCGGGTCCGACGTCACCACGCCGGTGGTCGGGGACCATGTCGTCGTCAACCCCAGTACGACCTGCGGCGAGTGCGAATTCTGCCTCAACGGTAAGAGCAACCTGTGCCGGCACTGGAACGGCCTGGGAGTCGTGGCCAGTGACGGCGCGTCAGCCCAGTACCTCAAGGCCCCTGTGGCCAACGTCTTCCGGCTGAAGCCCGAGACGGACCTGTTCGAGGCGGCGCTGATTGAGCCGACGGCTTGCGCCATCCGCGGGTACGACCTGCTCCCGCGGCGGATGGGTGAGCACTACCTGATCTACGGCTCCGGAACGATGGGCCTGTTGATGGCCCAGCTCGCCCCCCGGGCCGGCGCCGCGAGCGTCACGATCGTCGACCTCAACGACCGCCGGCTCGACGTGGCCCGTGAGATCGGCATCGAGCACATCCACCGGAGCGCCGACGAGGCCGAGCGCTCCGAATGGGACGTCGTCATCGACTGCACCGGTGTGGTGGCCGCCATCGAGGACGGACTTCCCCGGGTGAAGGCCGGCGGCACCTTCCAGCACTTCGGAGTGGCCCATACGGAGGCCAGGGCCAACTACTCGCCGTTCCGGATCTACCGCGACGAGATCAATGTCGTCGGCACCATGGCGGTGCTCAACTCCTTCGGTCGGGCTGTCGAGATGTTCGAGGCCGGGGCCGTCAACGCCGGTCCGATGATCAGTCACTCCTTCACGCTTGACGACTACGCGAGCGCTCTGGAGATGTTCCGCAGCGGAACCGGCCGCAAGCTCCAGATCAGGCCGAACGACACGAAGTCGCGCGTCCTGCAGGACATCGGCGGCGGACAGGACCGAGGTCAGTGAGATGAGCACGAGGCAAGCGCGGCCGGCGCGTCCCCGCTGGCTGATTCTGACGGGTGTGATCGTCCTGGTGGTCGTCGCCATGGGATTCGGGACGAAGGTCGTGCCCAAGGGCGAGGCCAAGACAGCCCTGACGGGCGGCCAGGACCCGGCCACATTCGCGGCGGAGAAGTACCCGGCGATATCGGGGCAGATCGCCGATCAGGCAGTCGATGTCGTCGAGCTCGCGGGAGCCGTCAAGGCTGATCAGGCGGCTGCGGCCACGAAGTTCGGGCAGCAGGAAGGCACCTCCGCCCCGGTCTTCTCGGTGAAGGCCAACGGCGTGGCCGGCCAGGCCACCGCCGACGGCATCCTCCCCATCGAGGTGAAGGGGATGCCGTCCGGCGTCAAGGTCTACGTCCAGACAGGACCGGCCCTCAACGGCACGGCCATCCGCGACGCCACCGGTACCGTCCACTTCCAGCAGTTCGTGAACCAGCTCGACTACCAGACGGCCTCCGACCAGCTCAACAACCAGGTCAAGGCCAAGGTCCTCAAGGGCATCGACACGGCTGCCCTGACGGGCAAGCAGGTGTCCGTGACCGGCGCCTTCCAACTGGTGAACCCGGCGGCCTACATCCTGGTCCCGGTCCAGTTCGAGGAGTCGCGGTGAGCGCGGCACCCGAGGTGGGCAGGGTCCCCGACGTCATGCTGCGCGCCGAAGGCATCACCAAGCGCTACGGCGGCACCCTGGCGCTCGACGGCGTGGAATTTGAGATCGTGCGCGGCAAGGTGACCACCCTCTTCGGTGAGAACGGAGCCGGGAAGTCGACGCTGATGAAGATCCTGGCCGGGGTCGAGCAGCCGACCTCGGGCTCCCTCACGCTCGACGGTGAGGAGGTCTCCTTCACCTCGACGGTCGACGCCGCAGGGAAGGGGATCTCCATCATCCATCAGGAGCTGAGCCTGTGCCCCAACCTCAGCATCCGCGACAACATCTTCATGGGCCGTGAGCTGGTGACCCCCCTGGGGACCGTCGACTACGCGGCCGAGCGCAAGATCGTGACCGAGCTGCTCGAACGGCTTGAGGAGCCCATCGACCCGGACACCCTCGTCTCCGATCTGCGGCTGGGCCAGCAGCAGATCGTGGAGATCGCCCGGGCGATCTCGTTCGACGCCCGTATCCTGATCATGGACGAGCCCACATCTGCGCTGAGCGCCACCGAGGTCGAGGTCCTCTTCAAGGTCATCAAGGACCTGACGGACTCCGGTGTGTCGATCGTCTACATCTCACACCACCTGGAGGAGGCGCTCAAGGTCTCCCAGTACGTGGTCGTCCTGCGGGACGGGAACATCGTCGCCACCGAGGAGGCCGCCCGCGTCGATCTGCCCTGGATCGTGTCGCGCATGGTGGGCCGCAACTTCGACCTGGGGCAGCCGCCGGACGTCGAGGGACAGGGGGAGGTCGCTCTCTCCCTGCGGGACATCCGGGTCGCCGACCCCGCCAACCCCGAGCGTCTGGTCGTGGACGGTGTCTCGATCGACGTGCGGGCGGGCGAGATCGTATGCCTCTACGGCCTGATGGGCGCCGGCCGCACCGAGTTGCTGGAGACCCTGGCGGGCCGCACCCCGCTGGCGAGCGGTCAGGTCCTCGTCGAGGGGACCGACGTCAAGGACCTGAGCATCTCCGGGCGCATCGGCTTCGGCCTGGCCCTGGTCCCCGAGGACCGCCAGCGCGACGGCCTCGTGCAGTCCATGTCGGTCGGTCACAACATGTCGCTGGCCAGCCTCGGCAGCTTCGTCAAGGGCCTCTTCCTCTCCCGCCAGGGGGAGACCGAGATCGTAAGCGGCGGGATCAAGGACGTCCTGGTCAAGACAGCGGGGCCGGGCGCCCCGATCGGGTCGCTCAGCGGCGGCAACCAGCAGAAGGTCGTCATCGGCAAGATGCTGCTGACCGAGCCCAAGGTGCTGCTCCTGGACGAGCCGAGCCGCGGCATCGACATCGGCGCCAAGTCCGAGGTTTTCAGCCTGCTGAGCGAACTCGCGGGCAAGGGTCTCGCGGTCGTCTACTCCACGTCCGAGGTGGCCGAGTGCCTCGGCGTCGCCAACCGCGTTCTGGTGATGCGGAAGGGACGAGTCGTCGCGGAGTTCGCCGCCGATTCCATCACCCAGGAACAGATCATGGCCGCCTCCGGGGAGCATGCCGACACCGCACGAGTGAATGGGAAGAACCAATGAGCGCGACAGCGTCAATACCACGCCGCCGGCCCGCGTGGCTCGGAGACGGCGCCGGGCTGCGCCTGCTGTTCGAGGGACGCGCCTTCGTGGCCCTCATCGTCATCGTGATCGTGTTCTCGCTGTTGTCACCCAACTACTTCACGGGCGAGAACCTGCTGGTGATGACCCGTCACGTGGCGGTCAACGCGATCCTGGCAATCGGCATGCTCATGGTCATCCTTAACTCGGGCATCGACCTGTCCGTAGGCTCCACGGTCGGCCTGACCGGCGTGGTGGCCGGCTATCTGCTCCAAGGGGTGAACGTCCCCTTCTGGGAGGCCGTCGCCTACCCGGCCGTCTGGGTCGTGGTCCTCTGCTCGCTGTTCGTCGGCGCGGTCATCGGGTGGATCAACGGGATGCTCGTGTCCCGGTTCAGAGTCGCCCCATTCGTGGCCACCCTGGGGACCCTGTACGCAGTCCGCGGTATCGCGCTGCTCATCACCAACGGCCTCACCTTCCCCAAGCTGCAGGGCTCGTCCGAACTGGGCAACACCGGCTTCAACTGGGTCGGGTTCGAGTCCCTGATGGGTGTCCCGGTAGGAGTGATCGTCATGGTGGTGCTGGCCGCCGGGGCCAGCACCCTGCTGACCAGGACGCCGTTCGGCCGCTGGCTCTACGCCTCCGGCGGCAACGAGCGCGCGGCCGAGTTGTCTGGCATCCCCGTCAAACGGGTCAAGCTCAGCGTCTATGTCATCTCCGGTGTGTGCGCCGCCGTGGCCGGTCTGATCATCGCCTCCGAGCTGACCAGCGCGACCCCGCAGACCGGCTCGTCCTTCGAACTGACCGCCATCGCCGCGGTCGTCATCGGAGGCGCCTCCCTCAGCGGAGGCAAGGGAACCGTCCGCGGCTGCCTTCTCGGAGCCTTCGTCATCGGCTTCCTGTCCGACGGCCTGGTGATCATCGGCGTCTCGCAGTACTGGCAGATGGTCTTCAAGGGGGCGGTGATCGTCCTCGCGGTGATGCTCAACGCGATCGAGTACCGGACCAAGCGGCCGAAGGCGGACCGCGAGGCCCCTCCGCCCCAGCAGGCCGGTCCCCGGGCGCCCGAGCCCGAGACCGTCGGCTGACAACCCGCACCACCCCATCGCACCACCCCATGCCCGAGAACCGTCGGCGCACCACTGTCACCAGGACATCACCAGAACCCAGCAGCACAGCACCAGAAAGGGACGACGATGTTCCGTAGAGCCGTGGCCATCACCACCGTCGGGGTCGCCCTCGCGACCCTCTCCGCCTGCGGATCGGGCTCCAGCAGCTCGACCGCGGAGTCCGCAGCATCCGCCAAGAACACCAAGGGCGGTCTCATCTCGCTGATCACCTCCAACCTGGACAACCCCTACTGGACCGCGGAAGCCGACGCGGTCAAGGAGCAGGGCACCAAGCTGGGATACAAGGTGAACGTCGTCTCCCACCAGCAGGACCCCAAGAAGGAGAGCGACCTGATCGACACCGCGATCACCAACAAGTCGGTCGCGATCATCCTGGACAACGCCGGAGCGGACTCCTCCATTGGCGACGTCCAGAAGGCCACCGACGCGGGCATCCCGGTGTTCCTGGTGAACGCGGAGATCAACAAGACCGGCCTTGCCGAGGGGCAGCTCGTCTCCAACAACGCGCAGGGCGCGGTGCTCGGAGCCCAGCAGTTCGTCAAGGTCATGGGCGGCAAGGGCAAGTACGTCGAACTTCTCGGCCTGTCCACCGACACCAACGCGAGTGTGCGGTCCAACGGCTACAAGAGCGTCCTGTCCCAGTACCCGGAGATGCAGCTCCTCCAGCAGGAGGCCGCCGACTGGGACCAGCAGAAGGGCTTCGACAAGATGCAGCTGATGCTGCAGGCCCACCCGGACGTCCAAGGCGTCATCGCGGGCAACGACCAGATGGCGCTGGGCGCAATCGCGGCCATCAAGCAGGCCGGCAAGGCCGGCAAGATCGTCGTCGGGGGCTTCGACGGTTCCCCGGACGCCGTCCAGGCTGTTGAGCAGGGAGAGCTCGCCTACACCGTGCTGCAGCCTGTCGTAGAGTTCTCCAAGCTCGCGGTCGACATGGCCGACAAGTACCTCAAGACAGGGAAGACGGGCGGCAGTTCGGAGAAGCAGGCCTTTGACTGCACACTGATCACCAAGGACAACGTCGGCGGGTACTCCAACTTCTCCCTGAAGCCCTGAAGCCCTGAAGCCCTGACGACGGTGATCCTCCAGGCCAACGGAAACCTCGACACCCCCATGCTCTTCGCGGGACTGCTCGTGATGTCACTCATCGGCGTGATCCTCTTCGTCCTCGT
>NZ_JBSFMS010000207.1:0-6398 GCF_053599675.1 Streptomyces sp. NPDC000880
AGGGGCGATGGGCGACGAGTCGCCGGGCCCAGCGGCTGCTGCCGCAGCAGGCGAGCAGGGCGGCTTCGGCGGCGACGGCGGGGGCGGTGTTGAAGGGCGGGAGGCCGCGGGCGCGCTCCGCGAGGCGGCCGTACGCGCGGTGCGGTGGCGCGGCAGCGGCGTAGCCTTTCCTGGGCTCGCCGAGCGGACCGGGAGTCGAGCGCGCTGAAGGGGAAAGGGAACAACGGACGCATGGCTTTCGAACCGCCTCAGCGGCTGGTCCAGGCGCTGGGCGAGAGTGACGACTGGCTCGGGCAGCTGCCGAAGGCCGTCCAGGAGGCGGTGGACCGGTGGGAGCTGGACGTCGAGCGGGTGACGGCGCCGGGCGGCCGGAGCAGTCTGGTCCTGCTCGTGCGGCAGCCGGACGGGTCCTCGGCGGCGCTGAAGGTCGCCCCGCCGTCCGCCTCGCCCGAGCTGGAGCGCGCGGCGCTGGAGCACTGGGACGGCTGGGGCGCGGTCCGTCTGCTCGCCTCCTCGGACAGCGCACTGCTGCTGGAACGCCTGCACCCGGAGGTGTCGTTGCGGTCCCTGCCGGAGGCGAAGGCGCTCCTGGAGGCGGCGGGGACGGTGCGGCGGCTGTGGGTCGAGCCACCGGCGGACCACGGTTTCGAGACGGTGGCGGAACGGACGGCGCGGCAGGCGGACGCGATGCGGGCGTTCGCGGAGCCGGGCACGGCTTCGCTGGTCTCCGCGGCGTTGGCCGCCCGGGACGAGCTCACCGCGTTCTCCCCCGAACTCCTGCTGCTGCACGGCAACTTCCGCCAGGGCAAAGTCCTGGCGGCCGACCGCACACCGTGGCTCGCGGTGGGCCCGGAGCCCCTGGTGGGCGAGCGCGCCTACGACGTGGCCCGCCTGGTCCGCGACCGCGTCGAGGACCTGATCGCCACGTCCGCGGGCGCGTCGGCGGCCCGCCGCCGGGTGAACAAGCTCGCGGACTCGCTGGAGGTGGACCGGGAGCGGTTGCGGGGGTGGACGCTGTTCCGTGCGGTGGAATCGGCCACGAGAGCGATGACGGCGGGGCGGCGCCGGGAGGGCGAGCTGACGCTGGAGTTCGCGGGCTGGTTTTGACCCTCGCCCGCGTGGACGTGGGCGATTCTCCCTGGCGTCCGTTGGGTTCGCCTTGAGTCGGGTTCCTGTTTCCTTCCCACGCTGGTGGGTGTTGTGCGCGCTGCCGGGACGAGTCCTGGTCTTACGTGCGCTCCGCAGGCGTTTACCTTGCTGGTCGCCCGACAAGGGCCCCCGGCCCGGGGATGGGTGGTACTGCTTGTGCGGCGCGAATGCGCCGTCCTTCGTGCTTCACGTTTCTCGCCGCGTTGTGGTCGCGTTCGTGGCGGGTGCCGCACGGGGGGGGGCAGGTCCGGGCGCGGATGTGCAGGGGTTTGGGTCCGCTTCACGCTCAAGGTCTCCACGCTGATGGCTTGGTTCTCGCGGATCAGCTTGGTGGAGAGCTTGTGGTGGAAGTCCTTGCGCGCGTCGGCCACCTTGGCGTGAGCCCTGGCGACTTTGACCCGCTGCTTGTCGCGGTTCTTCGAGCCCTTGGTTTTGCGGGACAAGCGGCGCTGCTCCCCGCTTGAGTTTCTTCTCCGCCCGGCGCAGGAAGCGCGGCGATCTGACCCGGGAGCCGTCCGCCATCACGGCGAAGTGGGTCAGGCCGAGGTCGATGCCCTGGTCTGCCTGGGCCGGGGGCCAGATCTCGTTCGCCGGGTCGGTCGACACGACGAAGCTCGCCCAGTACCGGCCGGCCGCGTCCTTGATCACGGTCACGGTGGACGGCACGGACGGCAGCGTGCGGGACCAGCGCACCTTCACCGGGCCTATCCTGGGAAGGTTCAGCTTCCTGCCGGGCGTGATCGACCAGCGGCATCGAACTGTCCGAGGGCAGCCAGCCATCGGACAGGACTCGCATCGGCGGACCAGCCGCAGTCTGCCTTCGGACGTCAGCTGCGAGTTGCGGTGTGTCGTGTGTGGCGCCGGGCGGCCGTCACGGGGACGCGACGCGTCCCCCTGCGGCAGCCGCGCGTTCGATCCCGGCGAGTAGCCGCTGGCGCCGCGCCGCCCCTGGCCCCCCTCGCGCCGCAGGCGGGCGTGCGCGGCGCGTGCCCGGTGCCATCCCGCACCACGGGGCCAGGCGCGCAGCACCCGGCCCTGGCCGAAGCGCGGGACAGAAGCCGTCTCGTAAGCGATAGCGCCGCCGTCGGCTCGCGCCGCAGGCGACAGCGGTGCGAGTCGGCGGCGGGCGACCGGGTCTCAGCCACGGCGCCGTCCGGTCGGCGCTCCCCGTGCCCCGATCCGTCGCCGCCACCTCACCGCCTTCGCCGCCGGGTCTCAGCCACGGCGCCGTCCGGTCGGCGCTCCCTGTGCCCCGATCCGTCGCCGCCACCTCACCGCCTTCGCCGGCATGAGGGGGCCGGGCCCCCACATGTGGGGCGGCCCGGTGAGCGGGCGCGGCCGCCGGGACGCGGGTTCGGTCGTGCCGGGCCGTCCGACAGCGGCGACCAGCTGCGCCGTCCTCGGGTCGCAGCCCCGCTCTGCGGAGACAGCTCCGCGCCACAGGAGCGGGGCTCTCACCGCTCGCGCAGGCCGAGGGCGCCCGGGCATGCCCGCCACCACGCGGTGCGGAGCCGGACGCCCGATACAGCGGGAAGGGGCGGGGGAATCCATCCCGTGACCCCCTACTCGCTGAGCCGCGCCACCGCCTCCGCCACAGACAGCTCCTCGCGCTCGCCCGTGCGGCGGTCCTTCAGTTCCACCACACCCTCCGACGCGCGGCGGCCCGCCACCACGATCTTGGGGACGCCGATCAGCTCCGCGTCGGTGAACTTCACGCCCGGCGAGATCCCGGCCCGCTCGTCGACCAGCACCCGCAGGCCCGCCGCGGCCAGCTGGTCCGCAACCTCCAGAGCCAGTTCCGTCTGGAGCGCCTTGCCCGCGGCCACCACATGTACGTCCGCCGGGGCGATCTCGCGCGGCCAGCACAGGCCCTTGTCGTCCGCCGTCTGCTCGGCCAGCGCCGCGACCGCACGGGAGACGCCGATGCCGTACGAGCCCATGGTCACCCGGACCGGCTTGCCGTTCTGGCCGAGGACGTCGAGCTGGAACGCGTCCGCGAACTTGCGGCCCAGCTGGAAGATGTGGCCGATCTCGATCGCGCGGTCGAGCCTCAGGCCCGTGCCGCACTTCGGGCAGGGGTCGCCCTCCTCGACCACGACCACGTCGAGGTACTCGTCGACCTCGAAGTCCCGTCCGCACACCACATTGCGAGCGTGCGTGTCCGGCTTGTTCGCACCGGTCACCCACGCCGTGCCCGGCGCCACCCGCGGGTCGGCGATGTAGCGGACCTTCTCCAGGCCCTGCGGTCCGACGTAGCCGCGTACGAGATCGGGGCGGCCCGCGAAGTCCTCCGCCGTGACCAGCTCGACCTCCGCCGGCGACAGGTGCTCCGCCAGCTTGCCCAGGTCCACCTCACGGTCGCCGGGCACGCCCACCGCCGTGATCTCGCCGTCCACCTTGACCAGCAGGTTCTTCAGCGTCGCCGACGCAGGCACGCCCAGGTGCGCGGCGAGCGTCTCGATGGTCGGGGTGTCGGGGGTGTCCACCTCCTCGACCGGGCCGTGGGACGAGGCGTCAGCCGCGACCGCGGTGAAGGTCACGGCCTCCGTGTTCGCCGCGTACTCACACGCCGGGCAGTCGACGAAGGTGTCCTCGCCCGCCGGCGCGGGCGCCAGGAACTCCTCGGACGCCGAGCCGCCCATCGCGCCCGAGACCGCCGAGACGATGCGGTGGTCGAGCCCGAGCCGCTCGAAGATCCGGATGTAGGCGTCGCGGTGCAGCGCGTACGACTCGGCCAGGCCCTCGTCCGTGGTGTCGAAGGAGTACGAGTCCTTCATCTGGAACTCGCGGCCGCGCAGCACACCAGCCCGCGGACGGGCCTCGTCCCGGTACTTCGTCTGGATCTGGTAGAGGATCACCGGCAGGTCCTTGTAGGACGAGCACTGGTCCTTGACGATCTGCGTGAAGATCTCTTCGTGTGTGGGGCCCAGGAGATAGTCCGCGCCCTTGCGATCCTTGAGCCGGAACAGCAGGTCGCCGTACTCCTCGTACCGCCCGCTCGCGTCGTACGACTCCTTGGGGAGGAGCGCCGGGAGAAGCACCTCCTGGCCGCCGATCGCGTCCATCTCCTCGCGCACGACCCTGGTGATGTTCTCCAGGACCTTCTTGCCGAGCGGCAGCCAGCTCCAGATACCGGCGGAGGTCCGCCGCACATAGCCGGCGCGCACCAGCAGCTTGTGATTGAGCGTCTCGGCATCCGCCGGGTCGTCGCGCAGTGTCTTGACCATCAGACGGGACATGCGCTGGACCTGGGCCATGGGGAACTCTCCTGCGTCAAGAAAGGGTGATGCTCTGGAGGTTAACCGGGCAGCCCGGGCGGGCGGAAATCACTTCCCGCGCAGCAGCGGCAGCGGGGCGCCCATCACGGCGTACGGACTGGGCGCGCTGGGGAACATCACCTGGCGCGCAAGGTCCTGGTAGCCGAGCGTGCGGTACAGGCCGCGGGCCGGGCTCTCGACGTCGATCGCGGAGAGGATTGAGCGCGGCTGGTCGGCGTCGTCTGTGATCGTGGTGATCAGCGAGCGGCCGATGCCCCGCCCCTGGTAGCCGGGGTGGACATGGAGTTCGGTGATGACGAAGGAGTCGTCGAGCCAGCTGTCGGTGCCGGTGCGGCGCAGATACGGCTCGACGACGGTGGACCACCAGTGCGTGCGGTCGTTCGGCATGCCGTAGACGAAGCCGACGAGGCGTCCCGAGTCCGTCAGCGCGCCCAGCGCACGGGCGCCGGGATACATGAGATGGCGGTAGACGATATGGCGGCGCACCTCGATCTCGTCCTCGCTGAGCCCGAAGGCGAGGGCCTGTACGGCGAGGGCTTCGTGGATCCGCGCGGCGAGATTGACCGGCCCGACCACGACGCTGGGTGTGTGGGGTTCGCCGCCTGAGAGTGCTGCCATGCGCGAAACCCTACTTGCCGTCGCGCACGGTCAGAACAGCACGCTCATGAAGGCGCCGACCTCGCGGAAGCCGACCCGCCGGTAGGCCGCCCTGGCTGCGGTGTTGTAGTCGTTGACGTAGAGGCTGGCGACCGGCGCGACGTCCGCGAGTGCGTAGCGGAGCACGGCCGCCATGCCGGTCTCGGACAGTCCGCGGCCGCGGAACTCCGGTGCGACCCAGACGCCTTGGATCTGGCAGGCGTGGCTGGTGGCTGCGCCGATCTCGGCCTTGAAGACGACCTTGCCGTCGTCGATGCGGGCGAACGACCGCCCCGCGCCGACGAGTTCGGCCACCCGGGCCTGGTAGAGCAGCCCGCCGTCGCCGGCCATCGGCGAAACGCCGACCTCCTCGGTGAACATCGCCACACAGGCCGGCATGATCACCTCCATCTCGTCCTTGCGGATGCGTCGGACGTACGGATCGGGCTCGATGGTGTCGGAGAGTTGCTCGGTGACCATGAGCGGCTGGTGGGAGCGGACATCCCGGGCCGGGCCCCAGCTCGGCTCGAGCAGACGCCACAGCTGGGTGGTGGACTCGGCCGGGCCGACGATCGAGGAACAGCGGCGGCCGGTCCTGCGCGCGCGGTCGGCGAAGGCGCGCACGGCCTCGGGAGTTGCGCAGATGGGGACGAGATTGGCGCCGGAGTAGCAGAGCGAGCGCAGCCGCCCGTCCGTGTACCAGCCCCACATCTCGCCGCCGAGGCGCCAGGGGTCGAGTCCGGCGGCCTGGACTCGGGACGTGACGAACGCGTTTGTCACGGGCTCGCTCTCGAGGATGGCGAGCGCTGCGCCGAGGTCACCGGGTTCGAGGACCCGGGTGGTGGTCTGCGTCAACACGAGGGGGCCTCACCATACGGTCTGCTGGTCTCCGCACTGTACCCGGCAGGTCTGCGGGGTGCCGAGCCCAGCGCAAGGCCCCCACACACGCCAAGGGGCGTGCACGGGGCCCGTACGGAATCACCGGCCGGACGGGACCTCTGACCGGGGCCTGTGACCGGGACGTCAGGAGCTGACCGAGACCTCCGGCTCGCCCGAGACCATGCCGTCCCGCTCCATCTGCTCGGCGATCTTCATCGCCTCTTCGATGAGGGTCTCGACGATCTTCGACTCGGGCACGGTCTTGATGACCTCACCCTTCACGAAGATCTGACCCTTGCCGTTTCCGGAGGCAACGCCGAGGTCGGCCTCGCGGGCCTCGCCCGGCCCGTTGACAACGCACCCCATAACGGCGACGCGCAGCGGCACCTCCATGCCTTCGAGACCGGCGCTGACCTGGTCGGCAAGCTTGTAGACATCCACCTGGGCCCGCCCGCA
>NZ_JBSFMS010000208.1:0-6191 GCF_053599675.1 Streptomyces sp. NPDC000880
CGGTCGTGGTGGTACCAGTGGCGCAGGTCGGTCGACGGCGCCACATCACGGAGCCCCGCTTCGGAAATCTCTGCGATCTGCTTGCGCAACTCCGCAACTCGCCGCCCCGCTTGGCCTCCGCGTAAGCCACCTCGCCCGCGTCGGGCGAGCCTTCCACCACCGGGCTGGTCTCGTCATGGCCGAGCGCCGGGGGCCAGGCGTACACCGAACAGCTCGACACATAGACGTAGTGACCGACCCGCCCCGCCAACAGCCGCGCCGCGTCCCGTACGACGGACGGCGCGGCCGACCACGTGTCGACGACGATGTCCCACTCCCCGTCGGCCAGCGCCGCAAGTCCGTTTGGCGCGGTCCGGTCGCCGAGCAGCGTGGTGACGCCGGCGGGCGCCGTGTGCCGCCCGCGGTGGAAGACCGTGACCTCCCAGCCACGCGCCAGCGCCGACTCGACAACCGCACGGCCGACGAACTCCGTGCCCCCCAGCATCAGAAGTCTCATAACGACGACTCTGCCCGGCGGGGAGAGCCAGGCACAGGGATTCCGCTGCCCGCGGAAGTGGCCCCCTCCCGCAACCGCCCACGGGATGGGAGCATGTGCGGACCATGACAGATGCCCGGTCGCCAATACGCGCCCTGCGGGCCGCACTCTTCGCGGCGGTATGCATCGCACTGGCCGCCATGGCGCATTCGCTCGTATCTGCGCATGACATCCCCATCCCCGCCCTGCTCACCGCCTTCGCCACGACCATGGCCGTCGGCTGGCTCGCAGGCGGACGACGCCGCGGCGTCCGGGCCATCGGCACCGGCCTCCTCGCCGTCCAGGGCGCCCTGCATCTGATCTTCTCCGGAGCCGGCGGACAGCCGTCCCGGCACCACCATCACGCCGAGCGTGCCACCACGTCGATGGTTCCCACGTCCATGGAAACCATCGACGTGGGAACCATGGACCCGGACGCCGGCATGCTCGCCGCCCACCTCGTCGCCGCCGCCGTCTGCGCTCTCTGGCTGGCCCGCGGCGAGGCCGCCTTCTTCCGGCTCGCCCACGCCGTCGGGCATCTCGCCTTCACCCCGCTGCGCCTGCTGCTCACCCTCGTCCGGCTGCCCGCAGCCCCGCGCCCGGTCCCGCAGAGCCCGCGGCCCCGGCGCCTGCACGGCGTACACCTCGCGCACGCGCTGACCCGGCGCGGCCCGCCCGCGTTCCCCGCACCCCTCGCCACGGCCCCCGGAGCAGCCGTCTGACCTGGGGCCCGTTCCCCATGTCAACGTCAACTCCTTAGGACCACCATGGCCATTGACGTCCCCACGCAGACCGACGAATCCGAGACAGCGACCGCGCCAGGCTCCACCTGGCGCGCACTACGGCCCCTCGTTCTGCGTATCCACTTCTACGCAGGGCTGCTCATAGCCCCCCTGCTGCTCGTCGCCGCGACCAGCGGACTGCTCTACTCCCTCTCCTTCCAGGCCGAGAAGTTGCTCTACAGCGATGAGCTGACTGTCTCCGTAGGCGACCGCGCCGTCCCGCTCTCCGCCCAGGTCGTCGCCGCCCGCAAGGCCCACCCCGACGGCACGGTGACCGCTGTCTGGCCCTCGTACGAGGACGGCGCGACCACCCGGGTACTGATGGCCACCCCCGACGTCGAGGAGGGCAAGTCCCTCGCCGTCTTCGTCGACCCGTACACCGCCGACGTACGCGGCGAGCTGACCTCCTTCGGCAGCTCGGGCGCCCTCCCGTTGCGCACCTGGCTCGATGAGCTCCACCGCGATCTGCACCTGGGCGACCTCGGCCGCAACTACAGCGAGATGGCCGCCAGCTGGCTGTGGGTCGTCGCCCTCGGCGGCCTGCTGCTCTGGCTCGGCCGTCGGCGCACCGCGAAGCGCGCTCTGTTCGTCCCCGAGCGGGGCGTCAAGGGCCGCCGCAGAACGCTCTCCTGGCACGGCTCGGTCGGCCTGTGGGCGGTGACCGGACTCGTCCTGCTCTCCGCCACCGGACTGACCTGGTCGCGGTACGCGGGCGAGAACATCGGCGCGGTGCAGGACCAGCTCGGCGGGGCCACGCCCACCGTCTCCGCGACCCTCGAAGGCGGCGCCGGCACCAATGGCGGCCATGAGGGCCACGGCAGCGGGCACACAGGAGCCCACCAGGGTGCCGACGTCGGCTTGGACAAGGCACTCGCATCGGCCCGTGCCGCCGGCATCGACGGAAAGATGTCGGTCATACTGCCGGCCGAGGGCAGCGGCTACATCGTCAAGGAGACCGACACCCAGTTCCCGGTCCATCTGGATTCGGTGGCGGTCGACCCGAAGGACGGAAAGATCATCGACGAGCTGCGGTTCGCCGACTACCCACTGCTCGCCAAGCTGACCCGCTTCGGCATCGACGCCCACACCGGCGTCTTCCTCGGGCTGGTCAACCAGCTGGCCCTGGCCGCGCTCGCGCTGGCCCTCATCCTGCTGATCCTGTGGGGCTACCGGATGTGGTGGCTGCGCAGGCCCACGAAGGAACGGAAGCTGAGCGCGGGCCGCCCGATGCCGCGCGGCGCGTGGCGCAAGGTGCCGAGCACCCTGCTCCTGCCGATCGCCGCCGTGACCGCGGCGATCGGCTGGTTCGTCCCGATGCTGGGCATCAGCCTGCTGGTCTTCCTGGTGGTCGACCTCGCGATCGGAGGCGTGGCGAGGGCCCGGTCCCGCGTCTAGGGCGTTGCGGAAACCGGGCCCAGGGCTCATCTCACGGTGCGTACTTGTAGCCGACCCGCCGCACGGTCTGGATCGTGCGGCGGTGCTCGGCGCCCAGCTTGCGGCGCAGCCGGGCCACATGGACGTCGACCGTCCGGCCGTCGCCCACATGCCCGTAGCCCCACACCGTGGTCACCAACTGGTCGCGGGTGTGCACCCGGTGGTGGTGCGCCACCAGATGCGCCAGCAGCTCGAACTCGAGGTAGGTCAGATCCAGCGTCCGCCCGTCCACGTGGGCTGTGCGGTGGAAGCTGTTGATCGTCACCGGACCCGTACCCTCCGCGCCGTCGACCGGAGCCGATGGCACCAGCGGGGCCCGCTGCTGATCGGCCGGTACGAGGACGAGGTAGCCGACCATCGGCGGCTGGCCCGGCAGGGTGGGCAGGGTGTGCTGGGGTGCGGGCAGCCAGGTGGCCCCCGGCGGCAGGAAGTCCGCCACATCGACGAGGCTGCCCGGTGCGACGATTTCGTCGCGGTCGACGGCACGCAGCCGGTGGCGGCCCGGACTCACGGGTTTGGGGTTGACGGCGGTCGTAGCGGATACGGCGGAGAAGGAACGGGAGTTCGCCATGAGGGCTCAGCTCTTTCGCGCGGAGGAGACGTCGAGTCGGTAGGACGGACGTACGTCGTGCGCGCTGGCCGAAGACCGGGGTGAGCGGCTTTAGAGGGCCTGCGCGTTCACCGCGCGGCAACACACCCGGTCGAAGTCATGGTGCTGCCGGGACGGCCAGAACGGCTCAAGGTCGCTGCGACCTGTCGCGATGTGCTGGAAGCTGGCCATGCCCCTATTGAAGCAGATGCCGTCGTGCGGCAGCAGTGGCCTTCCGCACGTTGCTGTGTATTTCCGGGAGGCAACCCCGGACCGTCGGACGAAAGCCTGCCTCAGGGCCACTTGGCGCGACGCGCGCAAAAGGGCGCCCACCGGCCGGACCGGTGGGCGCCCTCTTGTTCTCGCTGCGGGGATCAGACCTGGCCGGCCTTCTCCAGAGCGGAGCAGCAGGTGTCGACGAGCAGCCGCGTCACCACGTACGGGTCGACGTTGGCGTTCGGGCGGCGGTCCTCGATGTAGCCCTTGCCGTCCTGCTCGACCTGCCACGGGATACGGACCGAGGCGCCGCGGTCGGAGACGCCGTAGCTGTATTCGTTCCACGGGGCGGTCTCGTGCAGACCGGTCAGCCGGTCGTCGATGCCCGCGCCGTAGTTCTTGACGTGGTCGAGCGGCTTGGAGCCCTCGCCCAGCGACTCGCAGGCGGTGATGATCGCGTCGTAGCCCTCGCGCATCGCCTTGGTCGAGAAGTTGGTGTGCGCGCCCGCGCCGTTCCAGTCGCCCTTCACCGGCTTCGGGTCGAGCGTCGCGGAGACCTGGAAGTCCTCGGCGGTGCGGTAGAGCAGCCAGCGCGCGACCCACAGCTGGTCGGAGACCTCCAGCGGGGCGAGCGGGCCGACCTGGAACTCCCACTGGCCCGGCATGACCTCGGCGTTGATGCCGGAGATGCCCAGGCCAGCCTTGAGGCAGTTCTCCAGGTGCGCCTCGACGACGTCACGGCCGAAGATCTCGTCCGAGCCGACGCCGCAGTAGTAGCCGCCCTGGGCCGCGGGGAAGCCGCCCTCGGGGAAGCCGAGGGGGCGAGCGCCCTTGAAGAAGGTGTACTCCTGCTCGATGCCGAAGATCGGCTCCTGCGCGGCGAACTTCTCCGCCACCTCCGCGAGTGCGGCACGCGTGTTGGACTCGTGCGGGGTCATGTCCGTGTTGAGGACCTCGCACATGACCAGTACGTCGTCGCTGTCGCCGCCGCGGATCGGGTCGGGACAGGAGAAGACCGGCTTGAGCACGCGGTCCGAGGCGTGGCCCTTGGCCTGGTTGGTGCTGGATCCGTCGAAGCCCCAGATGGGGAGCTCGGCGCCGTCGTCAAGTATCTTCGTCTTCGAGCGAAGCTTGGCGGTCGGCTCAGTGCCGTCGATCCAGATGTACTCAGCCTTGAAGGTCACGGGACTCAATCCTTTGCGGGTGCAGCGGTATGTCGCGCAGTATCGCAATCCGTGATTTCCCGGTCGTTGCCCGTTTGTGAACCCCACGTTACGCCGGGCCGGTGACGGGCCCGGCGGCGTCGGGCCGGTCAGCCCGCCGCGCGGCGCGTCAGGCGGCTGCTCCTGCCGCTCACCTGCCGCGGGCGTCGCCCGGCCGCGCCGCCCCCGTGGTGCCCGGAGTTTAGTCTCTGGCCATCCGCTCGACCCCCTGCTCGAGCCGGGACTCGAAGCCCGCGGCACGGATCCGGCGGACAAGATCGGCATAGCTCGTGCCCATGGCCTCGGCCGTCCGGCCCAGATGCCAGTCGTGGTCGTGCAGCCGGTATGTCGAGGGCGAGCGAAGCCGCGTACACGGAACGGTAATTGACCCGTACGCACGCAGGGAGCAAGTCTCGGAAGTCACACCGGAGTCCCGCGGCCGGCCGGCAATTTTCCGTGGTTGGCACACTGGGCGGCATGACTAAGCCCGCAAAGCAGTTGCGTATCGGACTCCTCGGCGCCGGCCCCTGGGCGGAGCACACCCAGGCTCCCGCGCTCGCCGTCCACCCTGATGTCGACTTCGCCGGGGTGTGGGCCCGGCGGCCCGAGGCGGGCGCAGCCCTCGCCGCCGCGTACGGTACGACGGCCTACTCCGGCGAGGACGGCGCCGACGCCCTCTTCGCCGCCTGTGACGCTGTCGCCTTCGCGCTGCCGCCCGACGTCCAGGCGCCCCTCGCGGCCAGGGCGGCCGCGGCCGGCTGCAATCTTCTGCTGGACAAGCCGGTCGCGACGAGCGTGGCGGCGGCGCGTGAGACGGCCTTGGCGGCGGAGCGCGCCGGGGTCGCTTCCGTGGTCTTCTGTACGCTGCGCTTCGCCGCGGACACCGTGCCCTGGATCGCCGAGCAAGCGGCGGTGGGCGGCTGGTTCACGGCCCACGCGCAGTGGCTCGGATCGCTGTACGCGTCCGGCGGGGACAGCGCGTACGCCGCGTCGCCGTGGCGGCGTGAGAAGGGCGGGCTGTGGGATGTCGGCCCGCATGTGCTGTCCGTACTGATCCCGGTGCTCGGCGATGTGACGGCAGTGACCGCGGCGCGCGGGCCCGAGGACACCGTGCATCTGCTGCTGCGGCACACGTCGGGGGCGTCGAGCACGGCGACAGTGGGCCTGAGCGCGCCGGTGAAGGCGGCGGGCGCGAGCATCGAGATCGTCGGCGATCAGGGGAGGGTGGCGCTGCCGCAGTGGAGCGACGCGGTGCGCTCGTTCGGTGCGGCGGTGGACGCGCTGCTGGAGTCGGCGCGTACGGGGCGGGCGCACAGCTGTGACGTACGGTTCGGGCTGCGGCTGACTGAAATCCTTGCGGAGGCGGAGGCCGTGCCCGGCGCGTACTGCTGGGGTGAGGTCTTCACCCGGGAGCCGGAGAAGGCGGACGCCTTCTTCCCCGCCGTCTTCCCGTA
>NZ_JBSFMS010000209.1:0-6064 GCF_053599675.1 Streptomyces sp. NPDC000880
GTAGTTGAGTCGAAGTGCGCACTGTCCCCGGGGCTCAGCTCGTGCACCGCGTCCCCCAGGCCCAGCCGTAGCTGCCCCTCGAGGACGTACAGCCACTCCTCGCCGGGATGCACCCGTACCAGACCGCCCTGGCTACCGTAGGGAACCACCAGCCGCAGGGCCTGCATCGCCCGGCCGGGTCCGCCTGCCCGGTGGTACGTCCAGCCGTCGGCCGCCGGAGGCTCCCGGTGACCGGCGCGGATGATGGGCCGGCGTTCCGGCGCCGACTCGCCGAGGAGCTCGGCGACCGTCGTACCGTAGATGCGGGCAAGTGCCAGCAGCATCGGCAGCGACGGCTGGCGGTGGCCCGTCTCCAGCCGGGAGAGATGGGCGGGCGAGAGCCCCGCCCGCTGGGCGGCGGCTTCCAGGGTGAGGCCGCGGCGGCGGCGCAGATCGCGCAGCCGCGGTGCGACATCGGGCAGCGCGTCGGCCGCCCCTGCGGCGGCAGGAGATCGGGGGTCCGGGTGGTGCCCCCCAGGGGAGGTCAGCATGTCTCCATTGCGCCAGGTTTTTTCCTCTGAGGCAAATCTCTTGCCCCAGAGGCAAAGGATCATCAGTTGGCGACTGCAGTCGGTGATCCAGGTCGCGAACCGGATCCGGGCCTCGGTGCGGGTGGCGATCCCTCGTTCCTGAGTCCGGAGCGGGAGGGCTCTCACGTCAGGGGCTTGGTCCAGCGGCGCCACTGCGGCTCAGACGGGTCACGCGTCCGGGCTGTTGATCATGGAGGCGGCGGCGCGCGTGACGTAGTCCCACAGCCGGCGCTCCAGGTCCGGGGGCAGCCGAAGGTCGTCGACGGCCGCGCGCATGTGGTGCAGCCAGGCGTCGTGCGCGGCGCGGTCGACCCGGAAAGGCGCGTGCCGCATCTGCAGCCGGGGGTGCCCGCGGCGCTCGCTGTACGTGCGGGGGCCGCCCCAGTACTGCATCAGGAAGAGGGCAAAGCGCTCCTCGGCCGGGCCGAGGTCCTCCTCCGGGTACATGGGGCGCAGCAGCGGGTCAGCCGCCACGCCCTGGTAGAAGCGGTGCACGAGGCGGCGGAAGGTCGGCTCGCCCCCCACCGCGTCGAAGAGCGTCTCTGCGCCGGGGGTGTCCTGTCGGATGTCCGTCATGCGGCCATGCTTGCAGGAAGCCGCGACGGCTCCCCGAGGAGGGCGCCGTATCGGCCCGCACGCTCGGTCGCGATTACAGGCACTGCTTGACGGCACTGCCACCTGTTACGTGGGCGGTTCCGGCACCCGAGGGCGGCTCCCGCCGCGCGATGCAGGCGGGCGTGTGCCGGCGCGGCCGTGCCGTCACGCGATGACACAGCCCTGGCAGTCCGACGTCTTCGCCCGGTCAATCCCGGGAGCAGGTTCACTGCGGCCAAACGTCCGTACGGACAGGCCACCAACCGTGCCTTCTTGCCCTTCAGGCAAAAAAGTTGCCTGAAGGGAAAGCGCTGGCTTGAATCGAGGCATCAGCCCTGACCCAGGGTTCGACCGCTGAGCTGCCATCACGCAGCGCCCCGACATGACCGACCCGCGGCAGCGGTGGATCCGCACCACAAGATCTATAGCCCTCGATGCCACTGCCACTGCTGACTCAACCGGCCCGCGCACTGGAGCGGGCCTTCGGAGGGATACTCATCATGAGCCGTAAGCGCGTGCTCGTCGACGCAGACTGGGTCCAGGCACACCTGGAGGATCCCAGGGTCGTCCTGGTCGAGGTCGACGAGGACACCACGGTCTACGAAAGGAACCACATCACCGGCGCGGTGCGCATCGACTGGCGCGGTGAGCTGCAAGACCCCGTTCGCCGCGACTTCGTCGACCAGGCCGGCTTCGAGGCGCTGCTCTCCAAGAAGGGCATCTCAAACGACGACACGGTCGTACTCTATGGGGGCAACAACAACTGGTTCGCCGCGTTCGCCTACTGGTACTTCAAGCTCTACGGGCACTGGGACGTGCGGCTGCTCGACGGCGGCCGCAAGAAGTGGGAACTGGACGGCCTCGAGCTGGTCACCGAGACGGTGACCCGGCCTTCGACCCGGTACGTTGCCTCCGAGCCCGACACTTCCCTCCGCGCCCTGCGTGATGAGGTCCTGGCCTCAATCGGCAGCCGCAATCTGGTCGACGTGCGCTCCCCCGAAGAGTTCTCCGGAGCTCTGCTCGCCCCAGCGCACATGCTGCAGGAAGCGGCCATGCAACGCGGCCACGTCCCCACCGCGGTCAACGTCCCCTGGTCCAAGGCCGCCAACGACGACGGGACCTTCAAGTCCGACGAGGAACTGGCCGCCCTCTACAGGGAGGTGGACACCGAACGGGAGACCATCGTGTACTGCCGCATCGGCGAACGCAGCGCGCACACCTGGTTCGTCCTGCACGAGCTCCTCGGCCGCGGCAGCGTGAAGAACTACGACGGATCCTGGGCTGAGTACGGCTCACTGGTCGGCGTACCGATCACCCTGCCCAACGCCGCCTGACTGCGCTTGCCGTACCCGCGGTACCGAGGGTCTGGAACACACCCCCCCGCCCTGGCGGCCCCCTTCTCCGCAGGTGCCCAGCAGCGAAGGGGGCCGCGTAGAGGCGCCCGGGGGTTCCCGACCCAAGTCCGACAATCAGCGAAACAGTCATCGGCCGCGTAGGACAACAAGAAGCCCGTACCGTCAGGCCGAACCATAAACAGCGGCGGTGCTTCTGGTCAGCCGCGCCCGGATGACACCTCCGTGCCCGGAAATGTGCACGTCGTCGGTAGAGATTGCGGGACAGCCAATCCGAACCGCTTACTGCCCGCGTCCAGCGGTGCCTAACTTGGGGAGAACCTGTGACGGAGAGTGCCGGCGGCCCGGGTCAGCGGAACGTCCGCTCGGAGGGCCAGTGGGCGGCCGGTGACCGCCAACCGCTCAACGACAACGAGCGCATCAAGCAGGAGGACGACGGGCTGAACGTCCGGCGCCGGATCGAGGAAGTCTACAGCCGGACCGGGATCGCCGGCGTGGACCTCACCGACCGGCGCAGCCGCTTCCGCTGGTGGGGGATGTACACCCAGCGCAAGCCGGGGATCCCTGGAAACACGATCGGATCCCTCGCTCCCGAGGACCTCGAGGACGACTGCTTCATGATGCGGGTACGCATCGACGGCGGCGCGCTCACCACCGAACAACTACGCGTCCTGGGCGAAGTCTCGCGTGAGTTCGCCCGCGACACCGCCGACCTCACCGACCGGCAGAATGTCCAGCTGCACTGGGTGTACATCGAGGACGTCCCACAGATTTGGCAGCGGATCGAGTCGGTGGGCCTGACGACCGTCGAGTCCGCGGGTGACACCCCGCGGGTGGTACTCGGCTCGCCGCTGGCCGGGATCGCCGAGGACGAGGTCCTCGACATCACCCCTGGCATCGCCGACATCACCGGGCGGCTGCTCAACAACCCCGACTACTCCAACCTGCCCCGCAAGTTCAAGACCGCCCTCTCCGGGTTGCAGGACGTGGCCCACGAGATCAACGACATCGCGTTCGTCGGAGTGCACCACCCAGAGCACGGGCCGGGCCTCGACGTGTGGGTCGGCGGCGGGCTGTCGACCAATCCCAAGATCGCCCAACGGCTCGGCGCGTGGGTGCCGCTTGCCGAGGTCGGCGAGGTGTGGGAAGCGGTCGTCGCCCTATTCCGTGACCACGGCTACCGCCGGCTGCGCGCCAAGGCACGACTGAAGTTCCTGGTGGCCGACTGGGGGGCGGAGAAGTTCCGGGCGGTCCTTGAGGAGAACTACCTGCACCGCAGGCTGATCGATGGGCCGCCCCCGCCGCAGCTGCAGCGCCCGCGCGATCACGTCGGGGTGCAGCGGCAGAAGAACGGGCTCAACGCCGTCGGTCTCTCCCCGGTTGCCGGCCGGGTGGGCGGTACCCTGCTGGTCGCGGCCGCCGCGGCGGCCGAACGGGCGGGTTCGCGGCGGGTCCGCATCACCCCCATGCAGAAACTCGTCGTGCTCGACGTCCCCGACGACCGGGTCGAGGAGCTCATCGCCGAACTCGACGCGATTGGGCTGCCCGCCCGCCCGACGCCATGGCGGCGCGCCACTATGGCATGCACCGGTGACGAGTTCTGCAAGTACGGGATCGTCGAGACGAAGAGCCGCGCCGCCCGGCTCATCGACGAGCTGGAGGAACGGCTCGCCGACGTCCAGGACACTCTCGAGTCGCCGATCAGTATCCATCTCAACGGCTGCCCGAACTCGTGTGCGCGGATCCAAGTTGCCGACATCGGCCTGAAGGGCATGACTTTCTCGACCCCCGACGGCGGCCATGAGGAGGGCTTCCAGGTACACCTCGGTGGAGCCCTCGGGTTCGACACCAGGTTCGGCCGCAAAGTCCGCGGAAACAAGGTCCGCTCAGCCGACGTGGCCGACTACATCGAACGCGTTGTACGGCGATTCGAGAGCTCACGCAGGGACGGAGAGATCTTCTCCCAGTGGGTTGCCCGCGCGGAAGAGGACGACCTGCGGTAGGCGCGCCCCCAGGCGCCGTGCCTGAGAGACACCGCAGGACGACACCGGTTGCAGCGCACCGGACACCTGGCACGCCACAACCATCCCTAACCGTCAAGGACTCCCATGCCGAATACCATCGGACCCACGACGCCGGCCGCGCCCGGCCTTGCACCGGCGAAAAGGAAGGCCAAGGACCTCAACAGAGTCATTCGCTACACGCTGTGGTCGGTGTTCCGGCTGCGCGACGTGCTGGCCGAGTCCCGCTCCGGGTACGCCGACGAGGTGGTGGCGCTGTTCGAGCAGCTCGCCGCGAAGGACGTCACGGTGCGCGGCTCGTACGACCTGTCGGGGCTGCGGGCCGACGCCGACGTCATGATCTGGTGGCACGCGGAGAGTTCGGACGCGCTGCAGGAAGCGCACAACCTCTTTCGCCGCACCAAGCTGGGGCGCGCGCTGGAGCCGGTGTGGTCGAACATGGCGCTGCACCGGCCGGCCGAGTTCAACCAGTCCCACATCCCGGCCTTCCTCACCGAGGTCGCCCGCGACTACGTGTGCGTGTACCCCTTCGTGCGGTCGTACGACTGGTACCTGCTGCCGGACGAGAAGCGCCGCGGGATGCTGGCCGAGCACGGTCAAATGGCCCGAGGCTTCCCGGACGTCCGCGCCAACACCGTCCCCTCCTTCGGGCTGGGCGACTACGAATGGCTACTGGCGTTCGAGGCCGACGACCTGCACCGCATCGTCGACCTCATGCGCCACCTGCGCGGCTCCGAAGCGCGGCTGCACGTCCGCGAGGAGGTCCCGTTCTACACCGGCCGCCGCAAGCCGGTCGCGGAACTCGTCGCCGGCCTGGCCTGAGCCGACGGCCCGGAGGACACACCTACCCAGAGATCGAACTCTTCCGACACAGCCAGAACGCGCAAAGCAGCACAGGCCACGTGTAGGCAGCCAATCCGCCCGTGCAGAACCCGCCGCGCGCCCCGCACCCGAGACATGAGCGCCCCACTCACCCGGCATCCCGCGCCGACCAACGTCCGGTGAGCCTGCGCGGGAACCGCCTCAAGGAAGTGCGTGCCAACTGTGGCCGCCACGTCGCCCGGCGGCGAAGACTCCGGCGACGTCGTGGAGCTTGTAGAGCGAGCTCTTGCTGGTCTTCTCGGCGATCGTCTCCAGGACTCCGCCCGGCACGCGGCGGTCCGCGATGTAGTGGGTGATCCCCGAGACGGCGAGGGCGGCGGCGGGGTGGACACGGATGCCGAGGATGCGGGCGCGGATCCCGGCCACGGCGGCCTGGGTGGCGGTGTAGGCAGTCGAATCTCTTCAGGTGGAGGATCCGGGTGACCGGGGATGTGAAACAGGCAGCTAAGGACAAGGCGTACGACTGGGTCAAGAACCGGGTACTGCACGGCGGGTATGAGGGCGGCGACCTGATCAGCGAGGGCGACGTCTCCAAGGAGCTGCAGATGTCCCGCACCCCGGTGCGGGAAGCCTTCCTGCGCCTGGAGGTGGAGGGGCTGCTGCGGCTCTACCCGCAGCGCGGGGCGCTGGTCGTGCCGGTGTCGTC